>JACCRA010000232.1 GCA_013813825.1 Pyrinomonadaceae bacterium
CGCGAGAAATTGTTTTTGCAGGCGATGATCCAGTCGGCGGTGGTGTTTCACCATTTGGAGATCGGGCGGCCGGGCGCGGCGCGCGAGATGTACCGGCTGGCGGGCGAGAAGTTCGCGCGGCTCGGGCTGCCGAAGTACATGTCGCTCGATCTCGAAGATTACCAAGCGCAACTCGAACGCGCGCTCGGATGGCTCGCGGGCGCGGTTGATCCGCGCACTGTGACGCCGCCCGTCGTCGAGTTGCCGACCATTAAACTGTTGCCGGAAATAATGGAGTGTGATTGATGAGCGTTGAAATAAGCGAGACGAGAGCGGGCGCGGCAAGCGCCGTGCGGACGGGTGTGAGCATCAGCGCCGTGCGAGAAGAATCGCGGTTCGCGGCGCTGTTCGGCGACGTGAGATTGTTGCTGATCGCGCTCTGGCTTGGCGCGGCGTTGTTCAGTCTGGTCGTCGCGCAGGGCGCGTTTAGCGTGCTGCCGACGCGCGAGTTGGCCGGCGCGGTGGTCGGCCACGCGCTCGCGTTCCTCAATACGAGCGGCTTCGCCATCAGCGTGCTACTCTTCATCAGCAGCTTTTTCATGCCAGCCAAGACAACGAATCGCGCGCGTTTGACGGAGCGGATCGCTTTACTGATTGTCGCGCTGGCGACCGCCATTGAGCAATGGGTGATTACGGCGCGGTTGCGAGACATTCGCGCGGCGATGGGGCGTCCCGTCGATGAATTGGCGAAAGACGATCCGCTGCGCGTCGCGTTCGGCAGCCTGCACGGCTATTCCATTATCGTGCTGATGCTCGCGATGCTCGCGGCGGCAATTGCATTCTTCGCCATCGCGCGCCGCTCAAAAGCAGTCCAAAGTCCAAAGTCCAATGTCCAAAGTCAAGATGTGGCAGCCTGACTATGGACATTGGACTTGAATCGACGAAGGAGATGTGACGTGGAGATTCTCGAAGGCATTGACGATTGGCGCGAGGGTTACTTGCGTTGGCGGCGGACGGACGAGTTGCATGGGAATGATCTCGGTCATCGTTACCCGCAGGTCGTAAACAAGCACGCCCCGTTCAAGCCGCTGGGGCGGGCGTTGCCGATGTTGAGTCTCGCGCTGATCACTTCGGCCGGCGCGCATGTGGATGGCTCGGAGCCTTTCGACATCGAACGCACCGGCGGTGACGCGAGCTTCCGCGAGATTCCGACGCTCGTCGGGGCGGAAGATTTGGCATGGTCGGTGCGCGGCTACGACGGGGCGGCGGTGCGGGCGGACATGAACGCGCAAGTCCCGCTGAATCGTTTGTTCGAGTTTGAAGGCAACGGCATCATCGGGCGGCTGTGCCCGGTCTTCTGGAGCTTCTGCGGTTTCATTCCGAACGCCGGGCGGCTGGTTGACGAGTCGCTGCCGCAATTGGTCGAGCGCGTCAGGCGTTACGAAGCGCAGGCGGCTTTGCTCGTTCCGGCCTCGGACCTCTGCCATCAGTCGATGGCGCTGGCGGCGCGGGCGCTCGAAATTGCGGGCGTACCGACGATGATGCTGGCCGTGGAGCGCGAAGCGTGCGAGCGGGTGCGCCCGCCGCGTGCAGCCTACTACAAAGGCGAGTTTGGCAGCGTCGCCGGTCAACCCGATTGGCCCGAGCACCAGCGCCGCATCCTCGACGAAGCCCTGCGATTGCTCGAACCAACCGACCAACCGGGCGTGCGCCATTTAACGGTTGCCCTCGAAACGACAGTTGAAATGCAGCGCGGCGAAAAGTAGCAGGCCATCAAGCGCCGGAGGCGCGAAAGATCAGAAGTTCACGGCGTCAGCCGTGGGACCAGTCGTTCCCATAACGAGTTAAGCCCCGGAAGGGCGAAAGAAATTGGCGTCCCCTTTCTTTCGCCCTTCCGGGGCTTGCGATATTTTCGGCTTACTGATCCCACGACTGACGCCATGAGCTTCTATGCTGCCGCCTTTGCCCAGCGCACTTCTCGCCCGGCCATCCCGAATCTTCCTACGGCCGTCTCGCTCGTGCTGGCGGAGGCGTAGCGCCGCCTTTGGCAAAGTAGCCTTGGCGATAGACGAGGCGCAGATTTTCTTTCTTCAAGTCAGGATTAACGACCTCGACTTTGAGTTGGCGAAACGAGCCGTCGCGCGTTTTGTTGGTCGGCGAATAAGCGATTAGGTATTGCTCGCGCAGTTCTTTCTGAATTTGCGCGAAGGCATCGCGTAAGTCCGCTTCGCTTTTAGGAAAATAAGCGCGTCCGCCCGTCCGCTCCGTGATCTTACGGAGCGAGCCTTCATCCACGCCGCCGAAGCGATAGCGGTCGCCGATGCCAATCGCGAAGATCAGCGTGTCGGCTTTGATGGCTCTCTCCACCGCTTCTTGTAGTTTCTTGGTGCTGAAGGTGTCCACGCCGTCGGTCAGCAGAATCACGGCGCGGCGCGTCTGCTCGGACGACTCGGTAAGGATTTCATCGCAAGTAACCCACACCGCGTCCCAGAGCGCGGTCGAGCCAGCGATCTGCTGGTTGTCGCCGGAGATAGGCGGCGTGCCGCCCACAACCATGCCACCGCCGATGTAACCGGAAGGCGGCACGAACTCGACGCGGTCAATGGCGCGGCGCACGCGCTGAATGCTACCCGTCAGACCCTGCTCCAACGTCGTCTCGCCGGTGAAGGAGACGACGGCCACCTCGTCCTTGCCGGCACGCAAAACGGAATCAACGAAAGAACGCGCCGCAGCCTTCTCGTCCGACAGCGTGTATTCCTGCGAACTGCTGGTGTCGATCACAATAGCGAGCGTGAGCGGCAGATCGACTTGCCGCGTGAATGTGAAAACCTGCTGCGGCACGCCGTCTTCGAGCACCCGGATGTCTTCCTGTTTGAGCGTCGACACGAACCGCTTATTCTTATCAATCGCCGAGAGCAGGACGTTGGTTAAGTTAGTGTCAACGCGTACCACTTCGTCTTCGGAGAGCGTTGTCTCATCGTCGGCGGCAGTGGCCGGCGTGGCGGTCGGAGACGGCGCGACAGGCTGCTGTGCGTCCGCCGGTTCCCCAGCGCGGCGCTGGCGACTGGCGGGTTGCTGCTGCGTCGTTATCGCCTCAGCCCTAATCTGCGGCGGTTGCTGTTGTTGTTGTGCGTGCGCGACGATTAACGCGCCGCCGGCAATCGCCGCACCTGCGATCACCAGCATCAACGCCAACATCCGCCAAAACTGATTTTGAAAAAACATGCTTACCTTTCGTCAGTCGTGAATCGCCAATCGGAAAATGCTGTTCACCGGTTCACGATCAAACGATAAACCCTATTACTTATTGGACGCCGCCTGCGCCGGTTTGTAGCTGCGGCGACTAATGACCTTCGTGCCATCGCGCTTGCTCGCAAGGCGGACTTCGATCTTGCGTTCCCGGCCGTCGTAAGTTTCGTTCGTCGGCCGATAGGTCAGGATGTACTGCGAGCGCAACTCGCGCGCCACTTTGCCGAACGAGCGTTCGAGCGCGAGGATGTCGCCGGTGAAAAATGCCCGGCCGCCCGTCTCCTCGCATAACTTGTTCAACTCTTTATCCCCGCCGTCCTTAACCGTGCCGGCCTGAACGCCGGGCACGCTCGAACCGGAGAAGCCGCCTTTGGTTGAGATCGCGTAGATAATAGTCTCGGTTTGCTGCGCAATCTCGATGGCTTCGGAGAGGTAGGCGCGACTGTGCGTATCGTCGCCGTCGGTGATGACGACGATCACGCGGCGACCGACGACGCCACGCAATTTCTGATCGCAAAACTCCCAGACGGCGTCGTAGAGGGCGGTTTTGTTCCCCGGCTTCTTGATGCTGTCGATGGCCTTGTCAAGCAAGTCCTGCTTCTCTGTGAAATCCTGATGAAGGCGCACCTCGTCGTCAAACGTGACGAAGGCGACTTTGTCTTTGCGGCGGCGCATCACCGTATAAATGAAATCCTTCGCCGCCTGCTTCTCGAACTGGAGCTTGCCCGCCGACGATGACGAAGTGTCCATCAGCACGCCGATGTAAATCGGCAACTCTTCGCGCTCATCGATGAAGCCTTTGATCTGCTGCGGCTGTTTGTCCTCGAAAATCTGAAAGTCGTTGAGCGTCAGCCCTGAAACCGGCTGCTCTTTCTTGTCGAGCACGGTGACGGGCAGGCGCACTTCGCGCGTGGTAATTTCAATCGTTGTGCCGGAGTCGTCCACAGGCGTCGGCGTCGGCCGTGGCGTGGGGCGTTGCTGTGGCGAGTTCTGATTCTGGGCCGACGCGGAAAATGGCGTCGCTGCGGCCCACGCCACGAGCGCGAACGCCGCCGTCAACAGGAGTGTGTAAGTCGCTATTCTCTTCATGGTTGAAACAGAAAAAGGGAGTGCAAAATTGAGCTGCTGATCCCGCCGTTTAACAACATCCGTTCGATGCGTTGACGGCGAAACCCCGTTGCTTTTAGAAGTTTGGTCAAATGTCTATCTTCAGCCGCCGCGTAAGAGCGAAGCTATTATGCCGTTGGCTCTCAGATGTTGTTGTTGGCTTGCGGGCTTCACTTTTCAGCACGGATACACAGGAAACACGGCTGCCGCGATAGTTCCTCATAATGCTTCGGGTCAGCTTCTCTGAACTCTTCCGTGGGCTGTGGTTCAAGGATTCTCTCTAAGCGAAAACCCGCTTCCAGTAACGGATTGAGTGTGGCACTGAGCGAGCGACGGAAGCTCGGCATTTGAACTCGCAGCGGCTCAAATCCTCGCCACTCACTGCCGACCAATTCGGTTTCAAAATAGTTGCTCGACTTGAAATAAATGTAATCGAAGAAAGGATGAGTGACGGAGAAGATGAAGTGCCCCGCAGGGCGCAAAACCCGGTAAAATTCCGCGAACGTGAGGCCCCAATCTTCGACGTATTCCAGTACCAGCGGACTCAGCACAATATCAAAAGACGCGCTCTCCAGAAAAGTGAGGGGTTTACACAAGTCTACCTGTCGGACATCGGCTGACGGGCCAAGCCTTTGCTTTGCCAATGCCACCATCTTCGGACTGGCATCGACGGCCACGACCTCAGCGCCATGCTCAATCAACCATTGGGAATAAACACCCGGACCGCAACCCGCATCAAGAACTCTTTTGCCTCTGACCTCTTCTGGCAGCAACGAGAGAGTTGCCGGGCGTTCGTAAAAAGCGTTATGCGGTTTCGTATCGACAACCGCCGCGTAAGCCTCGGCGAGAGCCTCATACGCATTAAGAGCTATTGGTTTATCGGCCATCGGGAGCAAATTCTATAGGAACTGTGTATCCGTCTATAGGCCACAGTATAACAATCGTCGTCTGTCGGTGCATCAACCGGAGCGGTCGTTTGTCCCGGTGCTTCATTATGAAGTCCCCGTTGCCTTAGAGGATTTTTTACAGCATAATCAACGCGGATGCGTGTGGCCTCGATCAGTTGCGGCCGGCTGTGTGAGTGCGCGCGAGACTCCGGCGGGCGGCGTCGATTTTCAAGTCGGCTAAATTCATAGAAACCGCCTTTTTAAGGCGTGCCACTGTGCGGCGGGATGCATTACCGCGAATTTTCCGCGCACATGATCAAAACGCACGTCGGGCGTCTTCAAGCCGTGACATTAATGCGCTACGTTTACGGAACGGGCGGCGCGCCGCCGGAGACTTCGTTCCGGCGGCGCGGCCAAACCTCAAACCAGAGTGATGACAGTGATACTCCTACTGCCATACAGCAAGTATCTCGAACTGCTCCGCGAACCGCGCAATCTGTTAGATATTGCGCTAGTCTTCGTGCTGCTATACGCGGTCTTGCGGTTGGTGCGCGGCACGCGCGCCGTGCCGATGGCCGCCGGGATCACCGCCTTCGCGCTGCTCTACTGGGTTTCGATCTGGCGCGGGTTAGTGACGCTCGAATACGTGCTGCGCGGCGTGCTGCTCTACCTGCCGATCCTCATCATCGTCCTTTTTCAGTCTGAGATCAGGCAAGCCTTCATCTCAATCGGCAACCGTCTGCGGATGCCGATCTTCGCCCGCCACCACGGCCAATTCGGCGAGGGCGTCTATGACGAGATCGTGCTGGCCGCGACGACGCTCGCCTCGACGAAGACCGGCGCGCTCGTTGTCATCGAGCGCGGCGTCGGCTTAAAGAACGTAATCGACGGCGGCGTTAAACTTGACGCCGAACTGACTTACGATCTGCTGGTCACAATCTTCAATCCGGCGACGCCCTTGCACGACGGCGCGGTTATCATCCAGCGTCACCGCGTCGCCGCCGCTGCCTGTTTCTTGCCGCTGACCTTGAATCCGCGCCTGTCGAAAGACCTCGGCACGCGCCACCGCGCCGCCATCGGCATCACCGAAGACACAGATGCCGTCGCCGTCGTCGTCTCCGAAGAGACCGGTCTCATCTCCTTCGTCCAGCGCGGCGAGATCAAGCGTGGTCTCGACGCCACCAAGCTCCGCGCTGCCGTCTTCGAGGCCGTCGCCGCGCCCGCGCGCCACCAGCCGGCTGATGAATTGCAACACCAGACCGAGCCGGAGAAGAGTGAGGCGGTTTCAACTTGAAAAGGGTCAGAAGCTAAACCAAGAGTGGGAAAGTTCAAGACGTTTTCGCGCAAGGAAATTTCACGCAAAGGCGCAAAAAGATCGCAAAAAACGTCTTGAACTTTCCAGACCCCATTCAGTAAGAACAGAATTGACTGGCTCCGAACCTCTGACTTTATGTTTTTTCGCGAAGGACAAAAAGGCGCGACTCTCCTCGGCCGGCGATGGCTGCGCGAACTCTTTTTTGAAGATTGGGCGTTGAAACTGCTCGCCCTTCTGATCGCGCTCGGACTGTGGTACGCCGTGACGGGGCAACGCGCGCCGGCGACGGTGCGGCTACGGAACGTGCCGCTCTTTTTCGTGCTCCCAAGCGATATGGAGATCAGCAACGATCCGCGCGAACAAGTCGAGGTTACGCTGCGCGGCGGTCGCCGCGCGCTTGAGGCCATCAAGGCCGGCGACCTGGTCGTCAACTTCGACGCCAGCAGCTACCGTCCGGGCGAGCGCATGGTGCGCCTGACGCCGCAGAACGTGACGTTGGAGTTGCCGGAGGAAGTCAGCGCCGCGAGTGTCGCCGTCGAACGGATCGAGCCGGCGACAGTGCCGTTGCGCTTGGAGCGGCGTATCGAACGCGAGGTGGAAGTTAAAGTTCAGTTCGAGGGACAGCCGCCGCCGAATTTTAGCGTTGTCGGGGGGCAGCCGAAGCCGGCAACGATTCGCGTGCGCGGGCCGGAGAGCCTCGTCAACGCCTTGCCGCACGCGCTGACCGAGACGATCTCGCTCGACAGCAGGTCCGAGAGTTTTACAGTGGCGCACGCGGCCATCGACATTCCGGAACGAAAGATCGTGCCGCTTGAAACAGTGGTCGATGTCA
The DNA here is from genome assembly GCA_013813825.1 of Pyrinomonadaceae bacterium. Taxonomy (GTDB): domain Bacteria; phylum Acidobacteriota; class Blastocatellia; order Pyrinomonadales; family Pyrinomonadaceae; genus JACCRA01. The sequence continues at coordinate 7,370 of JACCRA010000232.1, forward strand.
TCGTCAACATCGAAGAGGAGCGGCTTGATAAAGTTCTGCCCGGCGTCGCGGTGCGTCTGGCCGAAACAGGCGACGGCCGTGCCGCGCGCCCCGCCTTAGCCAGCGTCACCTTGCGCGGCCCGCGCTCCATCGTCGGAGCTTTGCGCCCTGCGGACATCTCGCTCGTCCTCGCCGCCCAAGACGGCACGCTCCAACCGCGCCTTTTTCTGCCGCCAAACCTACAGGGCCGCGTCGAACTATTGTCCACGGCTCCGGCAAATTTCTCCATCAGCAAATGATGCAAAAGCTATCAGCAATCAGCAGTCAGCAATCAGCAAAAGCATCTAACTGACTACTGATTACTGACCGCTGACTACTTATGAAAAAACTTTTCGGGACGGACGGCATCCGGGATGTCGCAGGACGCTTCCCGCTAGATCGCGAGACGATGCGGGTGGCGGGGCGCTCACTGGCAGAACACTTGGCCGGGCACTTGAATCGTGCCCCGCGCGTTGTGACGGGCCGCGACACGCGCCAGTCGGGCGAATGGATCGAGGCGGCGTTCGCCGAAGGGGTACGCGCGGCGGGCGGCGCGTGCGAGTCGGCCGGCGTGATCACGACGCCGGGCGTGGCCTATCTGGCGCGGACGCTGCCGGCGGACGCGGGCGTGGTCGTCAGCGCATCGCACAATCCTTACGCTGACAACGGCATCAAGATTTTTGCGCCGACCGGCCGTAAACTCGACGACGCGACCGAGCGCTTGATCGAAGCTGATATTTACGAGACTCAGGGCAGCACGACAGCAGGGCCCGCCGTGGTAGCGACGACGGACTTTGGCGCGAGAATTTTTTCGCCGCTTGTTGAAGGGCACGCGAGGAATGAGCAAGGCGCGGCCAAACTGCGGCAGCGTTACATGGATTACTTGGCGGATGAAATTGCCTCCGATCTACGGCTCGACGGTTGGCAAATGGTCGTTGATTGCGCCAACGGCGCGGCGTGGCAAATCGCCCCGGAGTTGTTCCGGCATCTCGGCGCGGAGGTCGAGGCGTTTGGCGTCGCGCCAAACGGGCGCAACATCAATTTTGAATGCGGCTCGCTGTACGTCGAGCGATTGTGCGAGAAAGTGGTTGGCGCGGGCGCGCAGTTGGGCGTCGCGTTCGACGGCGACGCCGACCGCGCGCTCTTTGTTGACGCGCGCGGTCAAATCGTCGATGGCGACGCTACGTTATGGGTGCTGGCGCAAATGCTGGACAATGGCGGGCGACTCGCGGCCGATTGCGTCGTTGCCACAGTGATGAGCAACATTGGCCTTGAACTGGCACTCGAAGCGCGTGGGTTATCATTAGTTCGCACGGATGTAGGCGATAAGTACGTGCTGGAGGAGTTGCTGCGGGGCGGCGCGAGCTTGGGCGGCGAACAGTCCGGGCACATTATCCTCCCGCAGATCAGCCTCGCCGGCGATGGACTGCTCACGGCGCTCTCTATTTTGCGCGCAATGCGCGAGTCAGGAAAAGCGCTTCACGAACTGACTGCGGGCTTTGTTCGCTACCCACAGGTGCTGGTCAACGTCCCTGTCCGCGTGAAAAGGCCTTTTAGGGAGGTTGCAGCGATTGACGCACAGGCGCGGCATACGGAGGAACTATTATCCGGGCGCGGGCGATTGCTGTTGCGCTATTCTGGCACTGAGCCGCTGGCGCGGGTGATGATTGAAGGGCCGGGGCAGGATGAAATCGAAAGTCTGGCCGAAAATCTGGCAGTGGTGATCCGTGAGTATCTCGGCTCTGAATAAATTATCCGGTCGGGAAGTTTTTACACATAGCCTTAAGTAAGATTTACACCGCACGCCTATTTATCTTCTGGGCTGAAGATGCAGAGGAGGCCAAAGTAACGAGATTTCCCTGAAAAAGTGCCTCGAAATTCTGATGACAAAATTTCTGCTTGCATGGCATGACCGTTGCGATGTATATTGCGGGGCAAGAGAGACGGTTGGTGGATCCTCCGTCTCAGTGGTTGCTGGGGTGAGGACAGTAACCACGACTTAGGACGGGCGCAGCATTCCCCAAGTTTGCTGCGCCCGACCTGCTTTTATCGCCAGCCTTTTTCGCGTCTTCCCCATCTCCGGCAAAAATCATACATGCTACAATCCGTCGCCCACATTTAGACTCCGGCTAAAGAACGTGACTTGAGGGCAGAGCCGTCTCTTGCCTTCCGCAGCAGCAGGCTATGAAGCCCGGCGACTATCGACGCGAATACGCGGCCTACCATATGGCGTTCGAACGCGCGCGCTTTGATTATTTTTCAGGCGCGGCGGATGAACTGCGCCTCGCGCCGCTCGCGGATCGCTACGCAGACCTCTGGACGCGCGAAGCTGTCGCCGCTCTTGAGCGCGCTGACGACGAGACACCCGCACAATTCGAGACCGAACGGGCGGCCCTGCGCGAGTTGTTACGCGCGGCGCGCCTTGGCTATGCGGAAGCGCGGGCCGGGGACACGGCGCGGGAGTTGGGGTTTTGTGAGGCAGCCGCAGCCGTCGAGGATAACAGCGTCCGCGTCCCCTTAGACGGCGTGCCTGAAATCATCGCCCGTGAGGCGGAATTTGAGCGGCGGCGCGAGTTACTGGCGCGCTGGCTCGACAGCCTCCGCGCCTGCGATGATTTGCGCGCCGCGAAATTGGAGGCGTTGGACGATGCGGCGCGGGTGTTAGGGTTTGAGCGACATTCTTTATTGCTCGCCGAATCGGCCGAGGAAGATGAAGACAACTTGACCGCCGCTGTGGAAGTCTTTTTACGGCAAACTGAGCAGGCTTATCAAACAGGGCTGGCGGCGTGGGCGACACGTCTTCAGTTGGATCTACGCAGGCTGACTTATGCCGACGAGTTACTTTTCCCGCGACTCGAGCATCTCGATAGATTCTTCCCCGCGCGAGATTTGCTCGCAACTTACCGCGATGCGTTAGCCGGTCTCGGCGTCCGCGTGGAGCGGCAACCGAATTTGCAGATCGTGGCGTTGGCTTCCCCGTCAGTCTCTTTTCCCGCCGTCGCTTGTCTACCACTCAGCCCGCCGGAAGACGTGCGCTTATTGTACCGCGCGCAGGATGACGGAGCGCTACTTTACCGGGATTTTTTCCACGAGGCTGGGCGGGCGCAGCATTTCGCTTGGGCTTCGGTTAGCTTGGCCGCCCGCTATCCTGAACTGATACGCCCGCCCGTCGCCCGGCTGACCGGGGAAGGGCACGCATTTCTCTTTAGTTATTTATTGCTCGACGCCAAGTGGATTGGCGAGTATCGCGGCGTGAGGGAAGTAGAGGCGCGTGACATCGCGCGCGCGTTCGCGCTCGTCGAACTGCACAATGTCCGGCGTTGTTGTGCCGCCTTGCGCTATGAAAGACAGTCGGCGCGCACCATGAATGATCCTCGCTCCGAAGTTTTGTCGGAATTTTACGAAACCGCTCATCGCGAAGCGACTGGCTTTGAGCACCCGGCGGCACTGCGTCTGTTTGAGATTAACGCTTCAGCGCCGGCCGCGGCGCAACTTCGCGCGCGGCTGTTTGCTGCCGCGGCGCACGAACATTTTCGCACCTGCTACGGACGCCGGTGGTGGGCGTCGCGGGCGGCAGGCGACGAGTTGATCGACATGTGGAATACGGCTTCGCGCCACACGCTGGAAGAGTTGGCCGCGCTCATCGGCTTCGGCGCGCTGGACATCGAATTATTGGCCGAGTCGTTGTTGCGGGCGTTGCGGGAGGGTTAAGGGAAGTGCGGAGAGTGCCGGTCCGCCTCGGGGCGGGGAAAAGTTATGAGATCGAGATCGGCGCGGGGGCGCTGGCCGCTGTCGGCCGCGTGGCGCGGCAAGTGTTGCCGGACGCGCGGCGGGTTGCACTCATCTCCAACGAAAAAGTTTTCGAGTTGTACGGGTCGAGCGTCGCGCGGAGCTTGCGCGAAAGCGAGTTCACAGTCAATCAGTGGCTGATGGGCGACGGCGAGCGTCATAAATCGCTGCGGACGTTGGAGCACGCCGCGCGATTTCTGTCGGAGAATCGATTGGAACGGGGCGATGTCGTCGTCGCGCTGGGCGGCGGCGTGGTGGGCGATCTGGCGGGCTTCGCCGCCGCCGTCTATCTGCGCGGCGTCGCGTTCGTGCAAGTCCCGACGACGCTGCTCGCACAGGTAGATGCCTCGGTCGGTGGGAAGACGGGCGTCAACACGCGCTCTGGTAAAAATCTCATCGGAGCGTTTCACCAACCACGCGCTGTCGTCATTGACACCGAGACTCTTCGCACGCTCCCGCCGCGCGAATTGACGGCCGGCTGGTGCGAAGCCCTTAAACAAGGCGCGGTCGGCAGTCGCCGCCTGTTTGACGAGACGCGCAGCTTCCTTGTGGACGGCGAAACTGCCCGGCGAGCGTCAAAGGATAAGAGGCAAAAAAATCTGTCGTCGAAGGCGAATAAGAATGCGGCTGACCAAAATCCAGATTTTAATAACGCTGGGACGCGGGACGAAAGGTTGGTTGAATTGATCGTCGCGCAGTGTGCCTTTAAGGCGAAGATCGTGGCGCGGGACGAGCGGGAGAGCGTCGCGCGGACGGATCGTTATTCGCGCCGCGTCCTGAACTTCGGCCACACAATCGGGCACGCGCTCGAAGCCGTCACCGCTTACCGGCGGTTCCGACACGGCGAGGCCGTCGGCTATGGAATGCTCGTCGCAGGCGAAATTTCAGAACGGCTAGGATTGCTCACGAGTTCGGAGTTAGAATCGTTACGCGCGGGCGTCCGCCGCGCCGGGCGACTGCCGCGCACCGCCGATCTTTCACACCGGGAGATCACGCAGGCTCTGTCGGCGGACAAAAAATCAATCGGCGGTCGCGTGCAATGGATACTGTTGGAAAGTCTCGGCCGCGCGCGGATCGTCGGCGGAGAACATATCCCGCCCAGTATCCTCCGCAACGCGCTCAGAGCCGTGCTCGGCGGCGATTGAGAAAGGCCTTCCCTTGAGAGAATTTGCCACTATGATCAAGTCGTCTGACACCCACTCCCGATGTCGAGACTCGCGCCAGCGCGGCGGCTCGCGCCTCAACTTCCTGATCTTCGCGGCGATAGTCGTTACTCTGCTCTATGTTGGATACCAGTTCGTCCCGGTCGCCTA
>JACCRA010000445.1 GCA_013813825.1 Pyrinomonadaceae bacterium
GCCGAACGCCGCCGCGCAAACGCCTCTGATCTGCGGCGCACGGAGGCAGAGGCGGCTGACCTTGAATCCCGGCTCAAACGTCACGCCGAAGAGATCGAGGAGATGCAGGCGCGGCTCGGCGAGTTGACCGACGCCTTGAGCGAGATGGAGCAGGGAACCGGTTCAATCGAGGGCGAGCAGGCGAGGCGCGAGTTGGCCGTCGAGAGCGCGGCGAGCCGTCTGGCCGAAGCTCGCGCCCGCGCCGACGAGTTGGCCGCTGAAGTGTCCGAGTTAAACCGCCGCGCGGCCGAAGCCCGCGAGCGCCGGGCGCAACTTGAAATCAACCGGGCGGAGGCGACGGCGCACTTCAACCACCTGCGCGAAACGTGCGTCCACGATCTCGGCCAGTCGCTCGAAGAAGTCGCTGCCGCCAGCGTGGAGTCGGGTACGAAGTTCGATCTGGAAGCAGGTCGGGCGCGCGTCGAAGAGTTGCGGGCGCGCATCGAGAATTTTGGCGCGGTCAACATGATGGCGCTCGAAGAGTTGGCCGAGGCCGAGGAGCGGCTGACTTTCCTGACGACGCAGCGGCAGGACATCATCGATGGCATCAGTTCGACCGAGGAAGCCCTGCGCGAAATCAAGAAGCGTTCGCGCGAGCGTTTCCGCCACGCCTTCGAGGAGATCAACCGCAACTTCAGCCGCCTCTTCGTCGAACTGTTCGGCGGCGGGCGCGGCGAGATGACGATGATCGACACCGACGACATTCTCGAATCGGGCATTGACCTCATCGCCCAGCCGCCGGGCAAGCGTCTGCAAAACGTGCTGCTGCTCTCAGGCGGCGAGAAAGCGATGGCGGCGCTCTCGCTGGTGCTGGCGATCTTCCGCTACCGCCCGTCGCCGTTCTGCCTGCTCGACGAAGTCGATGCGCCGCTCGATGAGGCGAACATCAGCCGCTTCACCGCGAAGATCGTTGAGATGGCAACGAACACGCAGTTCCTCGTCATCACACACAACAAGCGCACGATGGAAGTGGCCCGCGCAATGTACGGCGTGACGATGGAAAACGCGGGCATCTCGAAACTGGTTTCGGTGAAGTTTGAATGAGTGAAATAAAGAGAAAGTTATTAAGTGCCGCCGCGCTCGTCTGCTTGGGCGCGGCGTTTGGTTCTGTTCAAGTGGTGCCGGCGCAGCGGAAGACGAACAAGCGCGCCGAAAATCCGACGCCCGCAGTCGCCGTGCCGCCCGCCAAGAGCAAAGCGGCAACTCAGCCGTCGTCGCCTACCGCTACCACAGCGAAAGAGACGGAGATCGCCGCAGTGGCAGTGCAGTACACTTACCAGTTCACGCAGCCGCAATTCAATCCGCACTTGGTCCGTATCGAGCACGACGCGGCGGGACGCGGAAAAGTTTCGTTCGAGCGCCGGGACGACGCCGCGCCGCTCGTCGAGCCGCTGGAGATCGCGCCCGCCGCGCTCGTCCGCATCAAGGCCGCGTGGGACGCTCTCGCCTTCCTCGACTCGACCGAAAACTATCAGGCGGAAAAGCAGTTCCCGCACCTCGGCACGATGCGCCTGCGAATGACGCGGGGTACACAAGAGCGCGCGGCCGAGTTTAATTGGACCCACAACCCGGACGCCGAGGCGCTCGTCAAGGAGTATCGCCGGTTGGGGGACCAACAACTGCTCGTCTTCGAGATCACGCTGGCGCGCCAGTACCAGCCCTCCGAGTCGGTCAAGCTCGTCAAGCGGCTCGAATACCTCTTTACACACGACGGCCTCTCCGACGCCTCGCAACTGCTTCCATTCTTGCGCGAGCTTTCGACGGACGAACGCCTTCCGCTGATCGCGCGTAACCGCGTAGAAAAACTCGTCAAGCAAATCGAGAAATAGAATTTCGCCCGGCTGCTGCGGTCAGCGCGAGTTTCCATCGCTGCTTACGCGCGGGTCCGTTACCATTCATCAACAGCGCGGCGGCCGGCTAAGACGTGGCGGCATTTTCCGTCTCTCTATTTTCTAATGGAGCGGGGGCGAAGCGGATGCGGCGGATGCGGTGGCGGTCAACGCGGTCAACCGTGAACCGCGCGCCTTCGTATTCCACGGTTTCGCCGGGTTGAAGAATGCGGCCGGCTTGGTCTAGGAGGAAGCCGGCGAGTGTGGTGTAGCCGCCTTCTTCCGGCAGGCGCAACTTGAAGTGGCGGTTGGCATCGCGCACGGCGAGCATCCCGTCGATGAGAAACGTCCCGTTGTCCTCGACGATCTGCGAGCGCACTTCTTCATCGTATTCGTCGTCGATCTCGCCGACGATCTCTTCCAGCAAATCTTCGAGCGTGACGATGCCTTCGATGCCGCCGTGCTCGTCGATGACGAACGCGAGGTGCGTGCGGGCCGCCTGCATCTGCGCCAGCACCGAGCCGAGCTTCGCCGTCGAAGGCACGAAGAGCGGCGGGTGGAGCATCTTCTCCATGTTGAAATCAATCGGCCCGTCGCGCCTGAGACACGGTATCAACTCTTTCATGAACAGCACGCCGACGATATTATCTAGCTGATCCCGATAGACCGGCAGACGTGAATAGCCAAGCTCACAAAATGCTTCCTCCGCCTCGTCAATCGTCGCCGTCACCGGTAGCCCGACGACCGCCGTGCGCGGCACCATCGCCTCGCGCACCTCGGCCTCGGAGAAATCAAAGACGCGGTTGATCAGCGTCTGCTCTTCCTTTTCCAAATGACCGCTTTTGTGCGACATGTTGACCAACTGCCGCAACTCTTCTTCCGTGTAGATCGAGGCGTGTTCGGCGGTGGCTTCGAGACCGAAGAGGTTGGCGACGCGGGCGCTGGCCCAGTCGAGCGCGTAGATGAATGGGCGGAAGATTTTATAGAACACTTCCATCGGCCACGCCGTCCACAGCGCCGTTCTTTCGGCCCGCCCCAGCCCGAACAATTTCGGGGCCTGCTCGCCGAGGACGATGTGCAAAATCGTGATGATGATGTAGGCGATGGTGAGCGCGATAATGTGGACGGTGGCGGTACTGAAGCCGAGGCGGCCGAGCGGTCCTTCGAGCAGGTGCGCGATGGCCGGCTCACCGATCATGCCGAGCGCGAGCGAGGCGAGCGTGATGCCGAGTTGCGAGGCCGAGAGGTAGGCGTTGAGATTATCGAGCAGCCGGAGCAGTCGCACGGCACTGCGATCACCCGCGGCGGCGAGCGTCTCAATGCGCGAACGGCGCACGCCGACCAGCGCGAACTCGGCCGCCACGAAAAACCCATTGATAAAGACGAGGAGGAAAACTCCGACGAGATTTAAGATGATCATCTTCGTGGCTGCGACGCTCTTAACTATTCGCTCACGATCTGGCCGCCATGATGCCGGTCGTTGGACGGGACAAGATTATTTCGTGAGCGCCGCGCTCGTCAATGAAGAAACCGAATCAGCCTGAAGTTGGCGGTCAACAGTCAGAAGTCAAAACAACCGCTTTGAGCCGCCGGTTTATTCTCCGTTTATCAAATTCGCGATAGGATGGTGCGCGGTCGATCCGCCTAAGTGCTCCAAACAGTGTGCGAGATTTTCTCAATCTCCAGCACTTTCTTGGAGCAGCCGGCAGAACTCCACGATACGATTTTCCGACCAGAAGCGATCTTCTCCGGTGGCCGGCTCGCCGACGAAGCCGACGTGCCCGCCTTGCGGCGGGGCGAGCAGGACGACGTAGGGGTTGTCGCTGAGCGAGGGGTGGCGAAACGAGTCGAAGGGAACGAACGGATCGTCCTGTGCGTGAACGATGAGTGTGGGGACGTGGATGTTTTTGATGAGCGGCAGGGAACTGGCGCGGGCGTAATAGTCGTCAACGTCGCGGAATCCGCCGTGGACGGCGGTGAAGTGCGAGTCGAAATCACGCAGCGTCCGCACTAGTTTGAGCGGAGCGGCGTCGTATCGTTCAGGATAGAGCCGTTGCGCGTCGCGCATCTTACGCTTTAAGCCGATGATGAAATTTTTTTGATACGCCCAGTTCGCGCGGCGCTCGATGGCGTCGGCGCAGGCGCTCAAATCAATCGAGGGCGAGATGGCGCAGACGCCGCGTAGCTCCGGCGGCGCGGCCGACTCGCCCGCCATCTTCAAACTCATGTTGCCGCCGAGCGAGAAGCCGGCAAGATAGAGATGCCGCAGGCCATCGCGACTGATCAACTCGTCGAGCACGGCGCGCAGATCAGGCGACATACTGCTGTTGTAGAGTGTGGGCGCGAGGTGTTCGGTGCCGCCGCACGAGCGGAGGTTGAGCCGGAGGACATTAAAGCCCGCGCGGTAAGCCTTATGCGCGGTGCTCAACATATAGACCGAGGTGCTCGATCCTTCAAGACCGTGGACTAAAACAAGCGTCGGGTGCGCGCGTGGATCGCCGTTGTTCTGCCAGCGGCAATGAACCATCACCTGCACGCCCGGCGCGACCTCAAAGAGGCGGGCTTGGTCCCCTCGCAGATCGCGCAGCCGGAAGCGGCGCGGCCATGCATAGCCCATCACTGTCTGCGCGTGACTGTTGCGGAAAAGCCGGTGCGGGTAGAAAGGTTTCGCCTTGAGCGTGCGCGCGATCTCAGGCAGGAATGAAGGCGGCCGGGACGGGGCTGCATCGCGCGGCGGCGCGGCAATCTGACCGGCAGTCGTCAACGTCGAATCCATGATCTTCTGATCAGTTAAAAACTTTGAGCGCGGACTTGCGGGGACGATCCTTGCATGAGCATCGATGGACTAATGAAAGTGCGCCGCCGCTGCCGCGCCGTCACATTAAGCGCGGCGGCTCAACGGTCGGTGGCTCGATGGCCGGCGGCGGCGTGTCCGGCTCGCGCACGGGTGACGGCGGTGGCTCGACGTCGGGCGGGACTGGCGGTTGCGGCGACGACAGTGGCGCTGCCGGATCAGGCTCAACCGCAGGATCGTGCGGCACGCCCAACGGTAATTCTTCCGGCCGCTCGGCGGGTTGCGGCGGCGTGGTGTTCGGGTTACGGCTCAAGTTAGTGTCTCCTGTCTTAAAATGAATTGCGGAATGATGGTCTGTCGCGGGCTGGGACGTCAAGCAGGAACACCAATCCGTCATCTCAACTGGTCTTGGTCAGCCGCCCTCTGTCGGGCGGCAATGACGAAACGGATCATGCCGTAGGTGACGTGACGCGGCAAAGCGTCGCGTAGTGGCTTGAGTCGGTCGTGTCCGAGGCGGTCGATGGCGGTTTCGATCAGTTGGCGATCTGCATCGCTGACGTAGCGCGAGAGGTCGAAGGGGCGACCGGCGAGAATGCAGTCGGCGAGGTGGCCTTCGATGGTCTG
>JACCRA010000253.1 GCA_013813825.1 Pyrinomonadaceae bacterium
ACCTCGGCGGCGCAGACCCTTACGCCGGTGATAAGCTCGGCCGGCTTAAGCTCTCGCTGGCCGGCTTGCGGGCGCGCGATGAAGTGGTGTTGCGCGAGTGCCGCCGGCGCGGCGTGCCGGTGGCAACCGTGATGTCCGGCGGCTACGCGGCTGACATTAGCGACACGGTGGAAATTCACTGCAACACGATTCGCGCCGCGCGCACAGTGTTCGCGGACTCTAGCCGGCAGACAGTGTGAGGTGCTCCATGTGTGTAAGTGTAACCGCAAAGGTTTTTAAGAAATCCTGAAAAGTCAGTGGTAGTTTGCGGCTTCGGCCTCATCGAACTGCCCCTACGTGCAGTTTGTTTTGGTAAGAGATATTCAATGAACATTGTTGTCATCGGCAGCGGCTTCGGCGGTCTGGCGGCGGCCATCCGTTTGCAGGCGCAAGGTCACAAGGTCACGATCATCGAAAAGCGCGACCAGCCCGGCGGACGCGCCTACGTCTATGAGCAGGATGGCTTCGTCTTCGACGGCGGCCCGACGATCATCACGGCACCGTGGATGATTCACGAATTGTTCGAGCTATGTGGAAAGCGATCCGCGGACTACGTTCAACTCGTGCCAATCGATCCCTTCTACAACATCCGTTTTGAAGACGGCTCGGTTTTCCATTACAACGACGACCGCGAGTTGCTGCTGCGCCAGATACGCGAGTTCAATGCGAGCGACGAAGCTGGCTACTTCAAATTCTTGGCCGCCACCGAGCAAATTTTCAAAAAAGGTTTTGAGCTGATCGACAAGCCGTTCACGCATTTCTCGGACATGCTCAAGGTGATTCCTGATCTCGTCCGGCTGCAATCGCACAAGTCGGTCGCCGGTCTGGTCAATCAGCACATCAGCGACGAGCGTTTGCGGCAGGTCTTTAGTTTTCACCCGCTGCTGGTCGGTGGCAATCCATTCCAGAGCACTTCGATTTACGCCTTGATCCACAAGCTCGAACAAGAGTTCGGCGTCTGGTACGCGATGGGCGGGACGGGCGCGCTGGTGAAAGCATTAACCCGACTGTTCACCGAAATGGGAGGAACATTAAGACTCTCAACCGAAGTCGAACAAATTGTTATCGAAGCGCCCGGGCGGCGAGCGAGCGGCGTGCGGTTGAAGGATGGTGAAGTCCTCGCGGCCGATGCGGTCGTCAGCAACGCCGATGTAGCTTTTACTTATCTGAAGCTCGTGCCGTCTGAGTTCCGGCGCAAGAATACTAATCGCAGGATCGAGCGGATGCGTTATTCGATGTCGCTCTTCGTGCTTTACTTCGGCACCAATCGCCGCTACGAAGAGATCTCGCATCACGAAATACTGATGGGGCCGCGCTATCGCGGACTGGTTGAGGATATTTTCAAACGTAAACATTTGTCGGAAGATTTTTCGCTCTACCTGCATCGACCGACAAAGACGGATCCGTCGTTGGCTCCGGCGGGGTGCGATTCGTGGTATGTGCTCTCGCCCGTGCCGCACCTCGGCGGGGCGACGGATTGGCGGAGCGCGGCGCAGCCGTACCGCGATGCCATCGTTAAGTATCTGGAAGAGCGTTATCTGCCCGACCTCTCGCGGCACATGGTGACCGAGCATTACATCGATCCGCTGCATTTCCGCGACACGCTCAACAGTCATCTCGGCAGCGCCTTTTCGGTTGAACCGATTCTGACGCAGTCGGCTTGGTTCCGCCCGCATAACCAAAGTGAGGACGTGCCGAATCTCTACTTCGCCGGCGCGGGTACGCATCCGGGCGCGGGGATGCCGGGCGTGATCAGTTCAGGAAAGATCGTCGCGGAAATGATCGGAAGCAATGGCAGCAAGCTCAATCGAAATTGATGGGCGAGGGACAGGCGGGAAAAACATTGTCCACGAAACGACACGAAACAGTATGAAACAAAGACCACGAATAGTGTGTGTCTGGCTTCGTGTCGCTTCGTGTGTTTTCATTGTGTAACCTATGCCCGTGTTGAGTACATTTTGGAAGTTGACTAAAGCCGTCATTCTCGGCGTCTTCGCCTTCGTCGTTTTCTGGATCGTTTACGAAGTGGCGACGTTCCCGAACGTCAAGAAGTTGCGGACGAGTAATCCGGAGGCGACAGCGCTGATCGCGACGCGCGCTGAAGAGGCACGCGAGCGCGGCGAGCAACCGAAGCGCGTGCAGCAGTGGATACCTCTTGAGCGCATCTCCGTCCACTTGCAGCGCGCGGTGCTGGCCGGCGAAGACGCCAACTTTGCCGCGCACAACGGCTTTGACTACGATGCGATCCAGAAGGCTTGGGAGCAGGCGCGGCGCGAGGCCGAGAAGGAAGCGAAGGAGTCCGGCGAGGACGACGAGTCGAGTTGGATTCCGCAGATGCCGAGCTTCAAGCGCGGCGCTTCGACCGTCTCACAGCAGTTGGCGAAAAACCTATATCTGTCATCCGAGCGATCAGTGGTGAGGAAAGCGCGCGAGGCCGCGATCACTTATTTTCTTGAGCGCCACTTGTCGAAGCGCCGGATACTGGAAATTTACCTGAACGTCATCGAATGGGGCGAAGGCATTTATGGCGCGGAAGCCGCCGCCCGTCATTACTTCCGCAAGTCGGCCGCCGACTTGACGCCGCGCGAGGCCGCTTACCTGTCGGCGATGATTCCGAACCCGCGCACCGTCTTCAATCCGCAAGTCAACCCGCGCCGCGTCGCGCGCCGCCAGCGCGTGATCATGCGCGGGATGCCTTACGTGCGGCTGCCGGACGCGAACTCTTGAGTTGCAATTCATTTCGAGCGCGCGTTGCCATCGCTTAGTCAAGATGTCATAGCGAGTTGCAATTCAACCTCACGCTCTAGTTCCACGCTGTCGGCCATCCTCAACGAAGATCTTTAGTTTTCGACGATGCCTAAAGTTGAGATGCCGGTTGAGTTAAGCGCCCTGCGGACTTCATTCGAGTCATATTGAGTGTTAGAGGTGCCGCCGCCGTCGAAATTGAAGTGCGCGGCGTTAAAGAACCCTCCGGGCCCGACAGCGTTAAAGTTGGCAACAACCATCGCGCCTAAGATGTCTCCGTTGCCGCCGCCGCTACGGTCCACATGACCTTCGCCGAGTACGAGGATGATCCCTCTGAAATCAGTGGCGCCGGTTGTATTCAGCCTCCCGGTGACGATTACCAAGCCCGCGCCTTGGAAGCCGGTACCAAAATTAGCGGCCGCTCCGCCCCGGTTATTAATAAAGGTAAAAGCCGGCGCGGCAATTGTGCCCCGATTGCTGGAGCCGGGGTCCACAGTGTAATAACGCCCCATCTCCTGAGCTAGCTCCTTGGCTTGTGCCAGAAACGCACGCGCGCTATCGGCTGAGGTGAGAAACGAGGGTGTGTTTGAGATGTTTAGTAATCCCGCGCCGGGAGACGTGACATCCGGATTGCCGGAGGCGATAGTATTGTTGACAGTATTCTGGTTGTTCAGACCACTGACGGCAAATACTGGCCGTTGTGCATCGACCCCCGCGTTATCTACTCCCGAATAGTCAGAGTTGCTGTTCCCGTGGGCGAAGGTAAGAGGAGGACTGCCGGCAAGGGTAATGGTGGCGGGCAATGCGAAATTGAAAGCGCCTTTCTTAACTAACATCTGCATCTGCTTCCTCGCGCCGCGCGGGCCATACCCGGTTGATTGGATGACCAAGCGCGGAGGTTCTTGCGAAAGCGGCAGAGTTGTCACACCTACTGGCTCGCTGACCCTGATTTGATACCCTACGCCGTTGCCGATTGAAACACGAGAACCCGGAGCGTCACTGGCATAAGGAAGCCATCTGGAGAGGCGCGGAAAGGTGGAGGAGTCGCCTCCCCCTTGGTCGTTAGAGGTTGTGAGAGAAATGGCCTTACGAAAATCCATTTTCTGGCCCGCTGTCAAAGCCGGGCTGGCCGCGCGGTTGCCACGCAACGCATTGAGCGTCGCTTGAAGTCCCGCCTCGGCCGCGTAGTAAGCCTGCATCTCAGCGACCGCATCCGCGGAATTGGCGGCCGACATTGAAGTTGCCACAATCAACGCCCCACCTGCTCCCAATAGCAGGGTGGAGGTGAGCAGCATGGTGATGAGCGCGGCACCACGCTCGTTGCCGCGTTTGGTGACAATGATGTTTGAACTGGTGATCTTCATCCTTAACCTCACATCCGCAACTGATGACACGACCGTTAGTAGCTGAATAGGCCTGTATTACGCAACACGACATCGGAGACAAGTTGCGTTCGCGAAGGCGGTTGATAACCCGCGACCCCCTGTGTACCCGCGGCTGGAAGATTGACGCAGACAGAAATCACTACATATTTCACTAGCGTTTTATTAGCCTCTTCGGCCGCCCCCGTTGGCAGGGTGATGTCGCAACTATTCATAATGGCGGTGGTCCACGCTACCTTTTGGTTAAAGTAGCGAATTTTCAGATCGTCCACGGGATTAGCGAACACCGCCGTGCTGAGTGAGGGTTGGATGTTTTGACGCACAAGGTATTTCCCGTTTGCATCATCGATGAGCCGGTATTTGATGTCTTCATGCTCGTCGTCAGCTATTGCGTCGGTACTCCCCGCTAATGCGAACGCATTTAAGTTGGAGCGAATACGAATGGAGGTCAAAGCAGAATCGCCGGCAACGATCCCATTAGTATTTAAGCCGACCCCGGCGTTAGCGATCTCGCGCGACATGAGATTAAGGGCCCGCTGAGCATCGGCGATGGCCTGCGATCTTCGATTTTCGCGTGCGCGTATCGTGAACGACGACGCGAGCATCGAACTGACGAGCCCCAGGATGACAAGCGTAATACCCATCGCAACGAGGAGTTCAATCAGTGAGAAGCCTGCTTCAGTCGAGGCGCTCGAATAACATTTTGTCATAAAATTTACTTCCCGATTTGCTACCCGCGATTTCCAGACCTTCAGTTCGTTCCGATCATAAGCGCGGAGCGCACCGAGGTAACAGTGATCGGAGTGCGTGCCCACGCCGGACCCGCGCCTTGCAGTGTCACCTGAACCGTAATCCTTTTCAGGGTGCTGCTGCCCCCACACGCGGCGGTATTGCACACCGTTCTGACGACTACATAATTGCGGTTCGCGGCGGTGACTGTCGGTAGCGTCGTCGTCTGTGTCCCGGTTGCTCCAACAGCAAGGCTGGCGT
>JACCRA010000281.1 GCA_013813825.1 Pyrinomonadaceae bacterium
GTCCGTCACTGTCCCGACCTTGAAGGGGTCGCACCGCACGATGCGATCCCTTCAGTGACCCGTCAAATAACTTCTAACGGCTTAACGCATCCGGTCGCTCGGAGACTTCCTCGATCACGCGGCTCCGCTGTCGCAGAGTGACGATGGCAACGCCAGCAAAGATTAAGAGCGCTGCCAACCACGTCCGCGAGTTTATTTGCTCGCCGAGCAGCAACGGCGCGAGCGCTAGCGCGAACAGTGGTTGCAGATAAATATAAATTGCCACCGTGCTCGGCGCGACGCGACCGAGCGCCCAGGCGTTGAGGTAATAAGCGCCGACGGTCGGGAACAAAATGATGTAAAGCACCGCGAGCCAGATCATCGCTCCGACATCGAGCAACGGCGTGCGAGCGAGATACCAGCCCCCGAAAGGGACGGCCATGATGCTGCCGAAGACGAACACCCAAGTGATAACGGTCAGCGCGCCGTAGCGCCTGATTAAGTCTTGCGAGATCGCGAGGTAAGCGGCATAGCAGATGGTGTTCGCGATCAACAGAATGTTTCCGAGCATCGTTGTGCGCGAGAAATTCGCGGCCAGCGGATCAACCAGATAGATGACGCCGGCGGCGGCCAGAGACATCCCCAACAGATGGCGCAATGCAGGTCGCTCATTGCCGAGTAGAAAACTGACGAGCAACGTGAAGATCGGGATCGTGGTGCCGAGCAGCGTGGCGTTGATGACGGTCGAGAGGGCGAGTCCCTTGACGTAGAGGAACTGATTGAGCACGACGCCAAGCAGGCTAAACAAGGCGAGTCGGAGATAGTCGGAATTGCGTTCGATGGGACGGTGGCCGGTTACGCGCAACAACAGCACGAAGGCGATGGTCGCTCCGGCGATTCGCAACGCAACCAGTCCGGTGCTGGGCAGCACGCGCAAGACGAGTTTGCCGGCGATGGGCCACGTCCCGAAGAAGAGTTGCACCGCGACGAGCGCCAAGTGCGGGGCGACGCCGACGCCGCCACGAGACGTGGGCGCGGACTGTGTCATTGTTTGAACACCACTGCTGCTGTGCCGTCCCGTCCCATCAGATCATTAGAAGCAGCGGGTTCTCTAAAATCTTTTTGAAAGTTTGCAGGAATTGCGCGCCGGTCGCCCCATCGATCACGCGATGATCGCAGGACATCGTGACGCGCATCATCTGCCGCACCATGACCTCGCCTTCGCGAACAACTGGCTTCGGCTGCACCGCGCCGATTGCCAGTATGGCAGCTTCGGGCGGGTTGATGACGGCCGTGAACTCGTCGATGCCCAGCATGCCGAGGTTACTGATCGAGAAAGTCGCGCCGGTGTATTCGTTCGGTTGAAGTTTACGATTCCGCGCCCGCTCAGCCAGTTCGCGAACTTCGCGGCTGATCCGGCCCACTGCCTTTTGATCCGCCCCACGGATGATCGGCGTAATCAATCCGTCTTCAATCGCGACGGCCACGCCGATGTCGGCGCGCTCGTAGTAGCGCACGGCCTTCTCTTGAAATGAGGCATTGACCTGCGGATGTTGGATGAGGGCGACGGCGGCGACTTTGACGATGATGTCGTTGAAGCTGATCTTCGTCTCTTTATCCAACTCGTTGAGTGAGCGGCGCAACTCGGCCGTGCGATCCATTTCGATCTCGGTGGTGAGAAAGAAATGAGGTACGGGACCAATGGAAGAAGTCAGCCGGCGGGCGATGGTGCTCCGCATCGTCGTCAGCGGCTCGTCGCGATAGGCGGACGCTCCTTCGATCTCCGGTTGTTGCGGCGGCGCGGGCTGCGCGATTGGCTGCGCTGCTTGTGCCTGTGCGGCGGGCGGCGGCGCGGGCGCTTCCGCCAGCGGTTGTTGAGCCGTCTGTTGCTGTGCTTGTGCCTGATTGCTGATTGCGGTTTCGATGTCGCGTTTGACGATGCGTCCGCCGGGGCCTGATCCGGCGAGCGTCTGAAGGTTGATGCCCGCTTCGGCGGCCATGCGGGCGGCGATGGGCGAAACGATCAAACGACCGTCGCCGCGCTGGCCGTTGCCGGAAGGCTGCGCGGCGGGAACGGCGGAGGCCACAGCGGACGTCGGGGGCGGCGCGGGCGGCTGTCCTGCGGCTCCGGCCTCCGGCTCCGCGCCCACATCACTTGTCAGCGGCGCGCCCTGAATCGTGGCCTGCGTACGCGCTCCATCGGCAACGATCTTCGCCAATTCTTGCTGCGCGCCGTATTGCCCGCTTTCGACGTTCTCTTCAATGGATTTTTTATTCTCAGCTCCGGCCGCGCCGGATTCCGCCTTCGAGATGAGATCGGCGATGTCCTCGTCCGGCTCGCCGATGATCGCGATGACTTGGCCGAGTGGCACCGTCTGGCCCGCCGGCACGAGAATCTTTCGCAGCACGCCGGTCGTCAGCGCCTGCGCTTCCATCGTGGCCTTGTCTGTGTCGATCTCGGCGAGCGGTTCGCCCACGCTCACGCTCTCGCCCTCGTTCTTCAACCACCGCGAAAGCTGTCCCTCTTCCATCGTCGGCGAGAGCTTCGGCATCACCACCTGCGTTGCCATTCGTTTGTCCTCAAATAGTCAGTAGTCAGTGGTCAGTAAAAGCATTGATTTGGTTGAGTACTGACCGCTGACTTCTTGTTAATCTAGATACGAAACTTCGCGGACGGCGGCGACCATGCGGGCGACATCGGGGAGCGCGAGCTTTTCCAGATTCCGGGCGTAGGGCATCGGGGCGTCAACACCGGAAAGTCTTTTAACGGGAGCGTCCAGATAGTCGAAGGCGCGTTCCATAATCTGCGCGCTGATTTCGGCTCCAACGCCGCAAAACGGGTGCGACTCTTCGGCGATAACGACGCGGTTAGTTTTCTTCACCGAATTGATGATCGTCTCGATGTCCAGCGGGCGGATCGTGCGTGGATCGACCACTTCACAAGAGATGCCTTGTTGCTCCAACTCTTCGGCGGCCTTGAGTGCAATCGGAACCATCAGCGACCGCGCGACGATGGTGGCGTCCGTGCCCTCGCGCTTCACGTCGGCGACGCCGAGGGGGATAGTAAAGTCGGCTTCATCCGGCACTTCGCCCTTGCTGCCATACATGCGCTCCTGCTCGATGAAGATCACCGGATCGTCGTCGCGGATCGCGCTCTTCAATAAACCTTTGGCGTCGGCCGCCGTCGCGGGCATCACAACTTTGACGCCGGGGAAATGAGCGAACCACGATTCGAGCGCCTGCGAGTGCTGCGAGGAAACTTGGTAAGCCGAGCCGCCGGGGCCGCGGAAAACGATGGGCACTTTGTACTGCCCGCCAGACATGTAGAGCATCTTGGCGGCCGAGTTGATAATCTGATCCGTGGCGAGGATCGAGAAATTGAAAGTCATGAATTCGATGACTGGCCGCAAGCCGACCATCGCCGCGCCCACTCCCAACCCGGCGAAACCAAGTTCCGTGATCGGCGAGTCGATGACGCGCTTCTCGCCGAACTCTTCCAGCAACCCTTTAGAAACTTTATAAGCGCCCTGATAGGCTGCCACTTCCTCGCCCATCAAAAAAACATTCTCGTCACGGCGCATCTCTTCCCGCATGGCTTGGTTGAGTGCCTCGCGGATCGTGATTACTGCCATCAATAAACCTCCGAATAGTAAGCGGTGAGCGGTGAGCAATGAGCAGTCAAAACCAAGACTCTTTACTGCTTACTGCTCACTATTAACAATTGGGTTGGCGTAAACGTGCGCGAATAATTCTTCGGGCGCGGGCTCGGGGCTGCTGTCGGCGAATTGGGCGGAGCGTTCCACCTCATCTTTGACACGAGCCTCGATGCTGGCATTCTCTTCGTCGGTCAGCATATTTTGCGTCTTCAAATTTTCGCGGAAGAGTTTGATCGGATCACGCTCCTGAAATTTTTCGATTTCGGAACGGGTGCGGTAATTGCCGGGGTCCGACATTGAATGACCCATAAACCGATAGGTGCGAATTTCCAGCAACGTCGGAAGCGATTCTTGACGGGCACGCGCGACGGCGCGCTCAGTCGCGGCACGCACGGCCAGCACGTCCATGCCATCGACGAACTCGGAGGCCACGTCGTAAGCGCAAGCCTTCTCCGAAACATTTTGGAGAGACATCGCGCGTTGCAGCGAAGTGCCCATGCCGTACTGGTTGTTTTCGCAAATGTAAACGCACGGCAGTTTCCACAGTTGTGCCATGTTCAGCGATTCGTGAAACGCTCCTTGATTGACGGCGGCCTCGCCGAAATAACAGAGCGTCGCGCGATCAGTGCCTTGATACTTGGACGCAAAAGCGACGCCGGTGCCCAGTGGAATCTGCCCGCCGACGATGCCGTGGCCGCCGAGATAATTAACGTCGCGATCAAAGAGATGCATCGAGCCGCCTTTGCCCGCCGAGCAGCCGCCCGCCCGCCCGTAAAGCTCGGCCATCACTTCGTCGGCCGGGATGCCTTTGGCAATCGCATGGCCGTGATCGCGATAGCTGGTGATTACGTAATCGTCCGGGCGTAAGGCCGAGATCGAGCCGACGGCGACGGCCTCCTGCCCGATATACAAGTGGCAGAAGCCGCCGATCTTTCCGAGCGTGTAAGCTTCGGCCGCTTTCTCCTCGAAGCGGCGGATCAGCACCATTTGATAGAGCAGGTGATGGAGCGTCTCCTTATTCAAGGCGTGGATTTCTTCACGCTGCTTCTGCTGCCGTTGTTCGTGCTCGATCCGCAGTTCGCTGGGAGCGGCGGCAAGGGGAGTAGTCGTAGTGTCTTGCTCTTCCGTCTCGATGGCGGTCGTGGCGGTGGCGGCGGCAGTGGAGTCTTCGGTCATATCACGCGGTCGCATCGGTGTCACTTTGAGGTCGCTCATGGCAATCAGTTTGGGCAAGTGCTGCCCGCGAGTCCCGGCAGATGGCCGAACGCACAAACTTCGGCGTCCGGGAGCGAAGCAAAAACTTGCACTAAAGGGTGATAACGCGCGCGATTATACGCGACATGCGAGGCTGCGCGCAAAAGGGTGGGAAATGAGGAAGAAATGAAAAAAGAAACGCATTGCCAAAATTGCAATGCGCCTCGAAGGGTTAATATGTTGAGCGGAAATTAGCGGTAAGCTTCAATCGACGTGACGACGTTCGCGGTGAGCGCGGGTGACAGGCGGCGCAGGTGTTTGTCTTGTCTCATGTTTCCGACGGCGGAACTGAGCAGGTCGGCGGCGGTCTCGCCGTCAGCGGGGAAGCAGGCCATCCCAATGCTCACGCTGACGTGCGCCCGGCGACCGGTGCACGCGGAGTAATCGTGCGACTCGACGGCGCAGCGAATCCGCTCCGCGATCATTTCCGACACGTCGGCCGAAGCCATCGGCATGATCGCGACGAACTCATCGCCCGCGTAGCGCGCGAGGATGTCCATCTGCCGGAATTGTTTTTTGATGACCGTCGCCACTTCGGCCAGCACGCGGTCGCCGATCCCGTGGCCGTGCTGATTATTAATCTGCTTAAAGTCGTCCAAATCCATACTGAGGACGGTCATCGGCTCGCAGTTGAGGCGCTGGCATTCGGCGATCCGCTGTTCAAGGGCGTGGTGGAAGGCGCGCGCGTTCGGCAGCTCGGTGAGTTGATCGACCAGCGCCTGCTCCTTCGTCTTTTCAAACGTGACAGCATTATTGAGCGCGCTCGCGGCATGGTGCGAGACGGATTCGAGCAGCCGCACCTGCTCGGTGGAATACGTCGCCCGCGAAGAAGAATAAAGCGTGATGGTGCCGAAGGCCCCGTCCTCGCGGATCAGCGGCGAGACCAGCACGCCTTGTATCTTGGCGCAGATCTCTTCGGGTACTCCGACCAGATCAAGCTCCGGCGGCGTGTTGCACATCGAGCGGGCGTTGGCGATCACCCACCCGGTGATGCCTTCGCCAATAGTGACACGCCGGTTGACGAACGCCGCGGCGTGTTCGCCCGTGGCGTGCACCGCGCAGGCTTTCCCGGAGCGTTCGTCCACGAGATAGATCACGCACGTGTCGAAGGGCACAATCGAGCGCAACTTGCTCGTGACGAGCGTCACCGTGTCGCGCAAGTTCAGCGACGAGCCGATGGTCTGTGCAATCTCATGGAGAGCGAATACTTCGCGCTGCGCTTCGACGATAGAGCGGTAGCCAGAACCTTCGCCCGCGCCGAGCACGTCCGTCGCCAGCCCGGCGTCGGGTCGGGCGGCGTTGAGGCCGGGGTTACTCTCCGAGGCCACTTGCTCACGCATGTCGTGTTCGGCGATCAATTGATCAAACATCTCGATGTGCCGTGTGAACATCTCGACGATGCGCGGATCGAAAGAGTTGCCGGCCATGTGGTGCAGTAGCCCGAGCGACTCTTCGCGCGTCATCCCGACGCGATACGGGCGGTCGCAGCGTGTCGCATCGTAAAAATCGACGACCGCGATGATGCGCGCGACCAGTGGAATGTGCGCGCCTTTGAGTCCTTTCGGGTAGCCGGAGCCGTCCCACTTTTCGTGATGAAAACGCACGATGTCTTCCACCGGGTAAGGGAAGTTGACGCGCCGGATGATGTCACCGCCGACGATAGTGTGAATCTTCATCTTCTCAAACTCGGCCGCGGTCAGCTTGCCCGGCTTGTTGAGAATGTATTCCGGCACGGCCAGCTTGCCCACGTCGTGCAGGAGCGCGCCGGCGCGCAATGCCGTTAGTTCAGATTCGCTCACGCTGAGCAGTTTCCCCAACTCCATCGCATAAATCTGTGTCCGGCGCACGTGTCCATGTGTCGTTTGATCCTTCGCGTCAATCGCAATTGCGAGCGACTCGATAGCGTTCATGTGCAACTCGGCGATCTCTTCGGCGTGGCGGAGTTTGTCGGCCTGATGCCGTCGCACTTCCTCGATGCGCTGCTCGTCAAAGTGGTAAAGCAGATAGACCAGCGCAATGATCAGCACGCCGACGAAAAAGTTGGACATTCCGTCGCCCTGCAAAGCCGCGAAGAAGAGCGCGGCGGAGACGGCGCCGGCCAACTGCGTCATCGCCGTCCAGACGAGGCTTTCCCGCGATTGCGTGAAGCGCCACTGTCCCGTCGCGAAGGCGGCGGAGATGTTCGCGGCCAAGGCGTTCAGCGCATACCGCACCGCCGCGAAAGCGAACAAGGGGACCAACAGCACTCCGAGCGGCACGGCTTGCCCTTCGGCCGCCTCTCCCGTGAGCAGCCATGACACCAATTGATAGGCCAAGACCGCCGTCGCGCAGGCGACAATGCTCGCCGCAATGGAAAAAAGGCGCGCCCGACGGTCGTTCACCCGGCGCGTCGCCAGCGCACTGTCGGCAGCGGCAAGGAGCACTGCCGCCGGCGCGCCGTAAAGCATCGCGGCCAGAAAAATAACGGCTTCAGCCAGCGTCTTCTGGTCGCGGTCAGCGCCGTCCGATTTGAATAACGAAACTGTAAACTTGCCTGCGGCCAGAGTCAGCAACAACAGCCCGCCGAACCAGAACAAATCAGCCGCTTCGTATGAAATGAGATTGAGAAGTGCGGGGACAAGGCACGCAACTGCCAGCGTCAAAACGCCGCCGAGGAGGGCGATATTTATTAATTTGCCGTGTGACATGTGCTGCGAGAGTGGCGGGCGGAAGATGACGGCTAATGAAATAAAGCCGGAAAAATCACTGACGAATTAGGATTTAACAGGGCAGGAGGAGATGGTGAAAACTTATGCCAACAATGTTTGGCAAATAGAGAATAGAGATTTCACCATAGTTCGTCAAGCAAATTATCTGTAATGACAATCCCACCCGCGATTAGGAGCAGCGGGCACGGCTTTGAGTGCCGCTCCTTACAGAGACTTTCTCGAACAGCTATTAAGAGCAACTTAAAACTGACCGTCTAACTTCCGGCACGGGTTTTTCCTGCGTTTGAAAACAAGAGCGCGGCCAACTCTTGCGGGTCGTTGACGGGCTGGCGGCAAGTGTAATTTTCACAGACGTAAGCCGTCGCTTTCCCCGCGACGGTCGGCCGATCTTTCAACAACGGCAGGACGGCGGCCTGTCGTTCATCCTCTTCCGCTGTTTGCGCTATGACTTTATTCGGCAGGTATTCTTTCCAGACTTCACGCGCAAGCGCCCGTGTGTCTTCAGCGCCGGGCGAGCCGACGATGACGATCTCTTTCGGCGTCGAGAGATAGAAATCGAGCGCGCTGAGTAAGAGGCCGAACGCGGACGGATAACGCGCTATCGCGTCGCGGTTGAGGCGGAAAATGTTGACCGCCTGACGTTGGAGGGCAAGGTCTCCGGTCAAGATCGAGAGACGGAGTAGCAGTTCGGCGGCGACGGAATTGCCCGAAGGGGTTGCGTTGTCGAGGAAATCTTTGGTCCGCACGATCAGTTGTTCGCCGCTCTGTGCGGTGTAGAAATAGCCGCCGCCCTGCCCATCCCAAAACTCCCGGTTCATTTCTCCGGTGAGGGTCAGCGCGGCTTCCAACCAGCGATACGTGCCTGTCACCTCATAAAGTGAAAGTAAGCCGGCGGCGAGTTGCGCGTAGTCGTCTTGATAAGCCTGAAGTTTCGCTTGCCCGTCTTTGAAGGTGTGCAGGAGTTTGCCGTCAATTCGCAACGTGTCGAGGATAAATCCCGCGTTGCGCTCCGCGACCGCGAGATAATCAGGACGATCCAGAATCGCGGCGGCCTCGGCGAAACTGGCGAGCATCATGCCGTTCCACCCGGTCAGGACTTTTTCATCCCGCCCCGGCTTGATCCTCTTTTCGCGCGCCGCGAATAAAATTTGCGAACCGCGTTCGAGGGCCGCTCGCAATCGCTCAGCCGTCACGCCTGCTTCACGCGCGACCACGTCCGCCGGTCGCGAGATGTGAAGAATATTTTCCCCTTCAAAATTACCTTCTTCGGTCACGCCGAAATAAGCGGCGAAGAG
>JACCRA010000297.1 GCA_013813825.1 Pyrinomonadaceae bacterium
ACGCTGCTCGGTCTGTTCCTCCGCGTCGCCGGTGAGCAGCATCGAGAATTCGCCGTAGTCGAGCCGGACGACGACTGAATTGGCGTTCGGCTCGTTGCCGCCGGAACGCAGTTGATCTTTCGTGAAGAGCGGCGGCACGGGCGCAAGCACGGTGATGACCGCGCCGCCGCCGAGATCGAAAGTCTGGCCGGGCACCGCGCCGACGTAGGCGACACCGCGCGCCGCAATCGCGTTCAGAAAGTCTTCGTAGTTCTTCGTCGTGTTCGGCACTTTGCTGTCGAGCACGGTGCTGACGGTCGTGCCGTTAATCACTTCGTCAGCACCGCCGATATGGTCGGCGTGGGCGTGCGTCGCGATCAGCAGATCAACGTGATCGACGTTGTGCCGCCGCATCGCCTCGAAAATCTTTTTGCCGTTGCCGGGATTACCGGCGTCCACCAGCGCGGTCTTGCCGCCGGGCGCGACGATCAAAATCGCATCGCCCTGCCCCACGTCCAGCAACGACACGCGCAACTCCTCGCCCGACGGCGGCGGCAAACGTGGCCCCGGTTGGCGGTAAAACTTAAAATAAGCGAAGAGCGCCGCGCCCGCGATCACCGCCAGCACCACGAGCAAGCATCCGCAGCCACGCTTATTTCTTGCCACTCAGATGACCTCAGCTAATACTTTGTGAAACATTCAATCCCACTGCCATTCGTCGTGATCCCAAGCCGTTGGCAAAGCAGAGTCTCCGTCGAATAACAGGTCATCGCCGCGTTCAGCCATCAGGCGAAAGGCTTCTTCCCAATTCTGGCGCGGGCGGTTCGGTGGCTCAGTAATTTCTTCGTCTGACTTCTGCTCCACATGACACATGATGATTTCAAACTCGATTAATCCGACGGCACCGGCTCATGCTCGCGGGCATATTGGCTCTCGGCCTCGCGCGTGATGCGAGTCGGGTAGCGACCCGTCCAGCAGGCGACGCAGGACGCAGCCGGATCGATGCCGCTGGCTTCGAGCATTCCTGCGAGCGAGAGGTAACCGAGCGAGTCGGCCTCAATGAAGTCGCAAATCTCCGCGACGGACATCTGCGCGGCGATGAGGTCAGCCTTGTTCGGCGTGTCCACGCCGTAGAAGCACGGGCTGACGGTCGGCGGACAACTGATCCGCAAATGCACTTCGCGCGCCCCCGCCTCACGTACCATGCGGACGATCTTTTTGGACGTGGTGCCGCGCACAATCGAGTCGTCGATTAGCACGACGCGCCGCCCCGCGATCAGATGGCGCACCGGATTAAGCTTGATGCGGACGCCGAAGGAGCGGATCGATTGCTGCGGCTCGATGAACGTGCGCCCGACGTAATGATTCCTGACCAACCCTTGACGGTAGCTGATGCCTGACTGCGCGGCATAGCCGATAGCGGCGGCGACGCCGGAATCAGGGACGGGAACCACCAGATCGGCGTCGGCTGGATGTTCGATGGCGAGCCGCTTGCCCATTTTGTGGCGCGACTCGTTGACCGAGCGGCCGTAGATCAGCGAGTCGGGGCGCGCGAAATAGACGTGCTCGAAAATGCACATCGAGTGCGGGCGCGCGGGCAGCGGGAACGACGAACGCAGGCCGCGCCGGTCGATGACGATCATCTCGCCCGGCTCCACGTCGCGGACGTAGCTGGCGTCAATGAGATCGAAGGCGCACGTCTCGGAAGCGACGACCCAAGCTTCTCCGAGTTGGCCGAGCGCCAGCGGGCGAAAGCCGCGCGGATCGCGCACCGCGATTAAAGCGTCGGCGGTCAGGAAGAGCATCGAGAACGCGCCCTCCGTCTCGCCCAACACTTCGGGGATGGCCGCGCGCAAGTCCGCAGCTTGCGAGCGTGCAATGCCGTGCATGATCACTTCCGTGTCAGAAGTTGAAGAAAAGATCGCGCCGGCGTCTTCGAGACGCTTTCTCTCTTCGGTGGCGAACGGCAGATTGCCGTTGTGGCAGACGGCGATCTGGCCGTGCTTGCTGTTGACGAGAAACGGTTGCGCTTCGCGGATCGAAACCTCGCCGGCGGTCGAGTAGCGGACGTGCCCGATGGCGCTCGCGCCGGGCAAGCGGTTCAAACGGGCGGCATCAAAGACATCCGAGACTAAGCCCATTGCGCGCTCGGAGCGCAACTCGCTCCCATCCGACGAGACGATGCCGCACGACTCCTGCCCGCGATGTTGCAGCGCGTAGAGGCCGAGGTACGTCAGGCGCGCGGCTTCGGCGTGGCCGTAAATGCCGAACACGCCGCACTCATCGCGAAACTTATCTGCTGCCGGAATGCTCACGAAGTGATTCAGTTTGCGCCTTTGAACTAACGCCGTTATTTTGGGGATGAAGCGGCATTGTAGCAAAGAGAAGCAGTAAGCAGTAAGCAATGAGCAGCAAGGGTGAGAGCTTAGTTGTCTTTACTGCTTACTGCTCACTGCTTACCATCCTTCGCCGTGCTATTATTTGGTCAAACAGCTTTGAAGGGGGCGGCCATAATGGAAGTGAAAGTTTACGGCGCGGATTGGTGCGGCGACACACAGCGGACTCTGGAACACTTGCGGGAGTTGGGCGTGGCGCACAAATACATCAACGTCGAGCAGGACGCGCAGGCCGCCGCGTGGGTGCGTGAGCACAACGACGGCAAGGAGCGCAAGCCGACGCTTGATCTCGCCGGCCAAATCCTGACAGAGCCGAGCAGCCGCGAACTCGATAGCGCGTTGCGCGAAAAAGGATTCATGGCCTGAGCGCCGCACCGCCGCGATGGTTCGAGTGAGCACGCCACGTTCGCCACATTCCGCACTCATCTTCGCGCTGCAAGCCGCGCTGCTCGCCGCGTTGGCCGGCGCGGGCTGGAGCGTCTATCGTCGTCTCCCGCCGGGCGCGGGCGACGACCTAGCCGCCGTCGGTCGCGCCACTTCCCAACGGCCGATGCTCCGCATCACCATGCGCCGCGCACCCGGCGACTTGTCCGCCGCGCAAGGCACGACGACCATCCCCGTCCAACTGTATTCGATTGATTTGCTATCGGCGCGGCGCGAATACTTCAACGAGCGCCGGCCGGGGCAGCGCTTTGAAGACTTTCTTACCCGTCGCATGGGCGCGCGCCAGCCGATCACCACCGTCTTCGACGCCGAGGGTCAAACCATCGTCCCCGTCCCGCCCGGCCGCTGGTGGATTCACGCCGGCACGCTCGACGGCGTGCAAGAAATCACTTGGCGTCTGCCCGTCAACGTCGCCGGCCGCGAGCAACACATCGAACTCACGCCGGCCAACGCTTACATGAAATCGAAAAGTTTTTAAGAGCCATCAGCCATCAGCTATCAGCTATCAGCATTAAGGATTTGGCGGATGGTCTTGGTTTTCCTGATAGCTGATAGCTGACGGCTGACCGCTTGATAATGAAAGCACTGCGTTTCGAGAACAATCAATTAAGCGTGGCGGAAGTGAAAGTGCCGCGTGCCAGCGAAGAGGCCGTGGTGCGCGTGTTATTGTCGGGTGTGTGCAACACCGATCTGGAGATCGCGCGCGGCTACGCCGGCTTTCAGGGGACGCTCGGACACGAGTTTGTCGGGGTGGTGGAAGATGCGCCGGAGCAAACTTTGATCGGGCGGCGCGTGGTCGGCGAGATCAACGCGGGCTGCGGAAAGTGCGAGGGGTGCGCCGGCGGCGACGCGCGTCATTGTCCGGCGCGGACGGTACTCGGCATCGTCGGGCGCGACGGCGCGCACGCGGAATTTCTGCGGTTGCCAATTGTGAATCTGCTGCCGGTGCCAGACAGCGTTTCAGACGAGCGCGCGGTCTTCACCGAACCGCTGGCTGCCGCGTGCGGCATCATCGAACGCGCGCGGATCGATGCTAATACACGCGTTGCCGTGATCGGCGACGGGAAACTCGGTCTGCTGTGCGTCCAAGCCTTGAAGGCGCAGGTTGGCACCGGCGTGACGCTCATCGGGAAACACCAAACGAAACTCGCCATCGCCGCCCGGCGCGGCATCGAAACGATCTTACTAAAGCAATTGAGCCATTCGCTGAAACATTGCTTCGACGTAGTAGTGGAAGCCTCCGGCGCGGCTGGCGGCTTTGCGTTGGCGCTCGATTTACTGCGCCCGCGCGGCACGCTCGTCCTCAAGTCAACCTTCAGCGGCACGACTTCGCTCGACGCGGCGCGCATCGTTGTCGATGAAATCAACGTCGTCGGCTCGCGCTGTGGCCGCTTCGCGCCGGCGTTGGAGCTACTACGGCAAAACACCGTCGATGTCGAGAGCCTGATCAATGAAACGCGCCCACTCGCCGACGGCGTCGCGGCGCTACAACGCGCGGCCGAGAGCGGCGTGCTCAAAGTTTTGTTAAGACCGTGATTAGGGCAATCAGCCATCAGCATTCAACTTTCAGCAAATCATTGCCACTCGAAAGGGGGCACGACGGACTGAAATGTTCTTGCTGACCGCTGACCGCTGACCGCTGATGGCTAACTACAAATCCAACTTGGCCGCTGACGCCGCGCTGGGGTTGACGACGTTGATCTGGGGATCGACGTTCTTCATGGCGAAGGACATCCTGACAGAGTGGCCGCCAATTGCTTACCTCGTGTTCCGGTTCGGGCTGGCGGGAGGGTTGATGGCGGCGACGTTTCCGCGGCTTTTGAAAAACTCCGGTTGGGCGGAGTGGCGCGCGGGGGCGTTGCTGGGATTGCTGGTCGGCGGCGGCTTCGCGTTGCAGGCGGCGGGGCAGATCTATACGACCGCCTCGAAGTCAGCGTTTGTGACGGGGCTGACGACGCCGTTGGTCCCCTTCCTCGCTTACGCGCTACTGCGCGCACGTCCGACTTGGGGAAATATGTGCGGCGTCGCGCTGGCGTCGCTCGGCGGGGCGCTCATTCTCGCGCCACCGGAAGGAGCGGGCCTCAAAGTCAATGTCGGCGATCTGCTGACGCTCGCCGCGACCATCCTCTTCGCGACGCACATCACGCTGTTGAGTATCTTCGCGCGTCGTCACGACGTGCGGCGGATGGCCGTGTTGCAGATTGTGGCGGCGGCGGCAATCTTCGCTCTGTTGTGGGGAGCGTTTCAGGGGGCCGCGAAAATTTTCGGCCTCGCCGCGCTGCCCGCCTTCGCCGCGCGCGAGACGGTCTCGCTCGCGTGGGGCGCGGGCGTCGCATGGCAACTCCTCTATCTCGCGGTTGTCGGCACGGTCGTCGCGTTTCTGCTCTGGACGTGGGGGCAGTCGCGTACCACGCCGACGCGCGCCGCGATCATCTTCAGCCTCGAGCCGGTTTTCGCCACCGCCTTCGCCGTCGCGGTGCTGGGGCCGGGCGAGTGGCTGGGACCGCGCGGCTTCGCCGGCGCCGGCCTCGTCTTCGCCGGCATCATTGTCTCCGAAATGCGTCTCGGCGCGCAGTCTGAAGCCCAATGCTCGGAGTCCGAAGTCTAAAGTTTTGGCCGTTGGCTTCAGGCTTTGGACTCCAAGCTTCAGACTTAATTTTGTCGCTTGTCACTTGTCATCGTCTTGGCGTAAAGTCCGCCGAGAAAGTTCTTCTTAACGAGCGCGCCGTCCCGATGCCGCCCGCAACGGGCGCGCCGGTGATCTCGATAGCTGGCTGTCCTTTTTAGTCGCACTAAGTCACAGCGTTCACGCTTACCGTTGGTGAAGGCTCGGCCCTCATCCCTTTGGAAGTTCGAGAGTGCGGTACTCGCCTGCGCCTCGTCGGTGAGATTTGGATTTGTCTGGGATGCGACGCACAGCAACCGCCGAGAGTACACGGTGAGAGAACCACTGAAAAAGCTGATGCCCGAAGAGCAAGCACCCGAAAGGCGCACGGCGGCAAGTCCCACAATTTCGAGCCGCGAAGACGCGCGCCCGCATGGCGGCCGGCTGCCATCAATTGAAACGGCGGAAGATGACCGACAACTCGCCGCAGAGTTGTCGGCCGTCTTCGACATGCTCGACGCGGCGCTGCTGCTGCTCGACGCCGAAGGCCGGATCGTGCGACTCAACAGCGTTGCAAAAGAGTTAGCCGGCCCTGACGTTGAAGCGGAACCTCACGCCTTGACGCTCGGCGACCTCGGAGGCGGGCAGCCGTGGCAGTTGGCGGGCGAGATCACCGATAGTCTCAGAAATACTCCCGCCGAACCGAACCGCAAAGCTCAGATCACGGATCAAGCCACCGGGCGCACTTGGGAACTGACGGCGCAACTCTGCGCGGCCGGCAACGGACAGACGCCGCAACAGCGCACGCTGCTGGCGATCCGCGAGTTGACCGAAACAGTCGCGCGGCACGACGCGTTGCGCCGCCGCGAGTTGATTGGCGCGATGGAGTCGTTGTGGCTCAACGTCGCGCACGAAGTGCGGAATCCCTTGTTTAGCTTATCGGCGATCCTCGACGCCTTCGAGGCCGAAGCGCCGGCGCAGGCGCAAGAGTTTGCGGAGTACCTGACGGCGCTCCGGCGACAAGTCGAGCGCCTCAGTAAGCTGATGCAGGAGATACTCGTCTATGGTAAGCCGATCAGTTTGGAACTGTCGCCAATCATCGTCGAAGCCTTGATCGAGCAGACGAGCAGCGACTGCGCGGCGCTGGCAAAGACGGCCGGCGTCCGCGTCGTGTCCGTGGTCGCACCGGACTGCGGCGCGGCGTTCGCCGACCGTCTGCGGCTGACGCAAGTGCTGCACAATGTCATCGAAAATGCGATCCAGCATTCGCAGCCCGGCGGGATTGTCACAGTGCGGGCGAGCCGCGAACGCCGTCGGCGGCGCGCGTGGATCAGGCTGGAAGTCTCGGATTCCGGCAATGGATTCGCCGCCGCCGATCTGCCGCGCGTCTTCGAGCCGTTCTTCACCCGGCGCAAAGGCGGCATCGGTCTCGGTCTGGCAATCGCGCAGCGCATCGTCGAACAGCACGGCGGGCAGATCGACGCGCGCAATAAAGGGAACCAATCCGGCGGGGCGCTGATCACTTTCGAGATTCCAGCACATTAGAAGGAAGTGATGAATGCGAAATGATGAATGACAGACATTTTGCTTTTAATTCATCATTTCGCATTCATCACTTCTTTTCGGGGGCGGAGCGTGTCGAGAAACAGAATCTTACTGGTTGACGACGACGAAGACATTTGTTTCGCACTGAGAAAATTTTTGACCGCGCGCGGCTATGAAGTGATCGCGGCCGGGACGTGTCGCGCGGCGGAAGAGGCGTTCGCCGCCGGCCAGCCAGATGTGGCCGTGATCGACTACGCCCTGCCGGACGGCAGCGCGCTCGAACTGCTGGCGCGGCTCAGAGAGATCGACTCGTCGGTTCCGCTCGTCGTCCTCACAGCGCACGGCTCCATTGATCTGGCGGTGCGCGCCATTAAGGAAGGCGCGGAACAATTTCTCACTAAGCCCATCGAATTGCCGGCGTTGCTGGTCGTCCTTCAGCGTCTGCTGGAAACCGAGCGCGGCCGTAAAAAGCTGCTCGCCCATGCCCTGCACGACGCGCGCGACGCGGTCGATCCGTTTCGGGGGACTAGTCGCGCGATCCGCGAGTTGGCCGAACACGCGCGCAGCGTCCTCACCTCGCACAGCCCACTCCTGATCGAAGGCGAGACGGGCACGGGCAAAAGCGTGCTCGCGCGCTGGATACACGCGCACGGCCCGCGCGCCGACGAGCCGTTCGTCGATCTCAACTGCGCCAGCTTCTCGCGCGAATTGTTAGAGTCGGAATTGTTCGGCCACGAGAAGGGAGCATTCACCGGAGCTATCGCCGCGAAGCCGGGGCTGCTGGAAGTGGCGCACCGCGGCACTGTCTTCCTCGACGAGATCGGCGACATGGATTTGCAAGTCCAGCCCAAACTGCTCAAGGTGTTGGAAGAGAAACGCTTTCGCAAGGTGGGCGGCGTGCGTGACCGGCAAGTTGACATCCGCCTGATCACTGCGACGCATCAGGACTTAAATCGGCTCGCGCTGGTAAAGCAATTTCGCAGCGACTTCTATTTTCGCATCAGCGCGCTTCCGCTTCACGTCCCACCGCTACGCCAGCGCGCGGAAGACATCCCGGCCCTGGCCGGGCATCTCCTGAAGTCGCTCGCGGCGGAGTTGAAGCACGAAGAGATCACCCTTGCGCCCGACGCCCTCGCTGCGCTGCACGCCTATTCTTGGCCGGGCAACATCCGCGAACTCCGCAACGTCCTCGAACGCGCCGTGTTGCTCGCCGGCTCGCCTGTCATTTCCCGCCGCGACCTGCGTTTTGGCGTCTCGCCCGGCCATCCGGCGACGACCACTGAAGACGATGCCGACGCCACTCTGGAAAGCAACGAACGCCGCCACATCGAGCGCATCCTCCATGAACAAGGCGGGCGCGTTGACCACGCTGCCGCCTGCCTCGGCCTTTCCCGCAGCGCGCTCTATAAAAAGATCAGCAAGCACTGCATCGATCTCCCCAAGTAAAATCACTAGTTCGAGCAAAGCAGATCAGAGTGTGCCGCAGTCAAACGCCGAGCGTCACCTGTTCGAATGAAGCGAAGCGTAATGAGATTCAGGTGCAAGGACTTGTTGAACTGCGCCTTGAGGAAATGTATCGCTTGGGATTAGAGATTCAGCAGAAGACGAAGACGTTGGGCGACCTGTGAAAGAGTCTGCGGAGTTACCGTCCCTAGAACTTGCGCTAAACGATTAACCGAGATTGCGCGAACAGCTTCACACATGATGAAACTATGCATCGTCAGTCCACCTTCCGGCGGAGAAACCTCGACGTGTGAGGGAACATTCTTTGCTTTTGAAGTAATCGGAATGACAATGACGATTTCGGCACGGCTTCGATTCAGCCCATCAGCCGATACAATCAAACAAGGGCGTAAGCCTGCCTGCTCACGCCCTACCGTTGGACTAAAATTAGCCGTCCATATCTCTCCACGAGAAGGATTAGACACTCGTGACTAATCTCCCGTCTTCTGTCCAAACTTCGTCCGTCTCTAACCCGTCGTTCAACGTGCCTGCCAAGAAATCGCGTTCAGCAATTTCTTCTTGCCAAGCAGTTTCGTCGCTTTTTAGCGCAGCAAATGATGCATCAAGCTGCTCGAAGAACTGCTTACGATGATATTCCTCTACAGCTTTAGCTAGTACTACTTGCATGGACTCTTTACTAGCTTCTGATATTTGGCGAAGCAACAAGTGCGACGAGCTACCAATTCTAATCATGCTTGCTTGTGCCATGATGTTATCCCTCATTTCTACAACGTAAGGGAGAAAGTGTGTGCGTTGTGTATAGCTTAAGATACTTAAACTGTCAACTAAGTTGTATACACAATTTGTATACAACACTAAAACATTACACATTCCTCTAAAGCCACGTCAACGATAAAATTTGTCAGGGTTTAACGCCTGCGAGTTTGTAAAGCAATCCAACGCGCAATGGCGAAGGCAGGAAATGTTTGACCTGCTCGCCGTCTTTTCCGCTCAAAACTTGATTTACTCCTTCCTCCTGAAATTACCCGAACCGTCTCGAATTGGAGACTGCTAGTCTCGATTTCGACACGCAATTCATAATCGCCATTTTATCGAAAGCCCTAAAACTCTGAATTTACGGGATATTTACGAAAGACCGTGTTAAACTAAGTTTGGCAGACGAATTGCCGTGTTTATCAATGTGGGGCAGCGAATCCTTATTGTTGACGATGATGAAATCATCCGCTTCGCAGTCGAGCGGTACTTTACTAAGCTCGGCTATGAAGTAGTGCCAGCCGAAACTTTTGAAGAGGCGCGGGCGATGCTGAGTGAGCGGCGGTTCGCCCTCGTGATCACGGATTTGCGCTTAGGCGGAACCGACAGCGCGGAAGGTTTTGAGATCGTCGAGTTGGTGCGCGTCACCGCGCCGGGCACGCGGACGATCATTTTCACCGCGCACGAGTCGCCGCAGATTAAAGCGGAGGCGCTCAAGCGCGGCGCTGACCGGCTGCTACATAAAACGATCCGACTGCCCGACTTGGCTCAGTCAGTCTCCGCTCTGTTAGCCGAAGAGATGACCGCCTCCCCGGTTGCCTTCTCGCCTTTGACATCCAGTGTGGAAAAGTTCCACGCCGTCGCACCTTTCGCGGCGCGAGTCGAAAGCCCGCCGCAGCACTCGCCGCCGTTGGACCGGGTTCCCGCCTTTCATCCCGCCGCCGATCTCCATGCCGACGCGACGCCTTCAGACGCACCGACACCACACGCCATCCCGGACTTCACACCGCTTGAGCCTTCCACAGGAAGCAACAACGGGCGGGCGCATCTTCTGCTTGGCAGAGCCTCAGTTCGTCTCGCGGCGCGGATCAGAGAACACCGTTTGTTCGGTCGCGTGATCAGCGAGGTCGAACGGCGCGCGGAAGGGCGGCCGGTGGCGTGGTGGAGTTGGATCGCGCTGTTCGCGCTGTTCATCTACATGGCGCTCGTCTCGGTGGACGTTCGGGCGCAAGTCGTGATCAGCGTGGCGGCGCTCGGTCTGATGCTGTTGCTGCGAAAGTCGAAACAGGCAGTCGTCAGGCGCAACGTCTTCTTCCTGCTCGGCTCGTTCCTCAGCCTGCGGTATTTCTTCTGGCGCACTTTCGACACGCTCACCTACGTCGATTTTCTCAGCTTCGGTGCGGCGATTCTGCTCTATCTGGCGGAAGTTTACGGCATCACGATCTACGTCGTCAGCATGTTCGTCAACGTCGCGCCGTTGGAACGTGAGCCGGCCCCGCTGCCGAAGAATCAGGACGAGTGGCCGACCGTGGACATCATGGTGCCCTCGTACAACGAAGACCCGGATATTCTCGAAGTGACACTGCTGGCCGCGACGCAGGTGCGCTATCCCGAACGCAAGTTTAACGTCTATTTGCTGGACGACGGCGGCACCGTTCAGCGGCGCAACGACCGTGATCCGGCGAAGGCCGCAGCGGCGCGGCAGCGGTACGAAACTTTACGCTCCTTGTCGGCGCACATCGGCGCGACCTACGTGACGCGCGAAAAAAATGTTCACGCCAAAGCCGGCAACATCAACTCCGGCCTCGCGCACAGCAACGGCGATCTCGTCTTGATTCTTGACGCCGATCACGTCCCCGCCGCCGACATTCTGGAAAAGACGGTCGGACTGTTTCTGCAAGACGAAAAGATGTTCCTCGTCCAGACGCCGCACTTTTTCATCAACCCCGATCCGATTGAACGCAACCTCGACACTTTCCAGACGATGCCGAGCGAGAATGAGATGTTCTATCGCGTCATCCAGAAGGGCTTGGACTTCTGGGGCGCATCGTTCTTCTGCGGCTCAGCGGCGCTGCTCCGGCGCAAGTATTTAACGGAGATCGGCGGCATCTGCGGCGAGAGCATTACCGAAGACGCCGAGACGGCACTCGAACTGCACAGCCGCGGCTATCACAGCGCCTACATTCAGCAACCGATGATCGCCGGCCTCCAACCCGAATCCTTCAACGGCTTCGTGGTACAGCGCACGCGCTGGGCGCAAGGCATGGTGCAAATCTTCATCCTGAAAAACCCGCTCTTTAAGAAAGGACTGACGCTGGCGCAACGGCTCTGCTATTTCAACAGCTCGTTCTTCTGGTTCTTCGCTTACTCGCGCATCGTCTTTCTTCTCGCGCCGGCCGCCT
Source organism: Pyrinomonadaceae bacterium (assembly GCA_013813825.1). Taxonomy (GTDB): domain Bacteria; phylum Acidobacteriota; class Blastocatellia; order Pyrinomonadales; family Pyrinomonadaceae; genus JACCRA01. The sequence continues at coordinate 11,589 of JACCRA010000297.1, forward strand.
ACCTGCTGTTGGGTTTGCAGATTTACCGCACCGACTTTCTACACTTTCTCGGCTATGCCGTGCCGCACCTGATCGGAGCTTTCCTCGTGCAAGACTACCTGTTCGGACGGGTGCGCTGGATCATAATGTCGGAATTGTACGAACTGATGCAGGCGGTCTTCGCCTTGCCCGGCATCATCAAGGTTTTCATCAACCCACGCGCCCCATCCTTCGCCGTGACGCCGAAGGGCGAGCAACTGAACGAAGATTTCATCTCGCCGCTTTCGTTCCGCTTCTACGTTTTGTTGCTGCTGAACATCGTCTGCATCATCGTCGCGGCTTGGCGCTACACGTCCATGCCGCAGGAGCAAGGCGCGGTAGTGATCACGGCCGGGTGGGCGGTCTTTAACGTCTTTTTGACGCTCGCCGCGCTCGGCGTTTTGCGCGAACGGAGCCAGCGCCGCTCCGTGCCGCGCGTCCCGACGCGCACGGGCGCGACGATCATCGGCGAGGGACTGCCGCCAGTGCCCGGCATGTTGCACGACTTTTCGGTTTCGGGCGCGCGGATCGTCGTCGATCATAGTTACCAATCGCTGCTCGAAAATTTCGAGGGCGGCAGCCTGCGCGTCCACCTCCCAACTTCGGGCGTCGAAACGGACATCGAGTTTATCGTCCGCAACCGCTTCACCGCCGGCAACGGTTATTCAGTCGGCGTCCAGTTCCGGCCGCAGACGGCGGATGTGCGCGCCGACATCATCGAGTTGATGTATGCGCGCAGCGAACGCTGGAACCGTTTTCAGACTGATCGCCGCCACGCCATCGGCATTTTCGGCGGCCTCGGTTTTTTCATGAAGCGCGGCATCGTCAACTCCGCTTCGCACCTTAAACTGCTCGCAGAGTCTGCCGGCAAAAACCTCTCCGTGCAGACTGCCCGCCTGATCGAACGGCAACTCAAGCCGGCTCTCGACAGCACCAAAGCGAAAATTTTGCAGCCCGCTAACGGGCATCACCGCCACCACCATCACCACCCCAACCAGCCGAACCGGCTGCCCGAGTTGCCGGCGCAGGAGACAGTCACCAAATGAGACGCAGGATCAGTAAAGTTTTCAACTTCGGTTTGAGCCTGACAGTTTTGTTAATCAGCCTCGGGCCGCTCCCCGCCGCCGAAGCGCAAAACGCGAACCGCGCGACAGCCGTGAAGGGCAACACGAACGGCAACTCAAATCGTAACCGCGCCACCAGCAGCACGCCGGCCACTACTGCAAACTCCGCCACCAACGCGAACACCGGCGACGCTCAGTCGCCCGTTACAGGACTGTCTGACACGCCCGCCGCCGCACCGACTGGACCAGCCGCCGGCGACGGCCCGGTTTACGAAATGACGCTGGCGCGGTTGTTAGGACGCGGCGAGCCGCTGTATTTGCGGAGCGCGGCGGGCGAAGGCCAAGTGCTGATTCCAGTCTCCGCCCGCATGAAAATCAACAGTTTGAATTTGCACTTGGAATTCACCAACTCGATCTCGCTGCTCCCGGAGCGTTCGCAGTTGGTCGTCTCCGTTGACGACGTAGTGGTGAAGCAGTTTTTGCTGCGTCCCACGCCGGCGACAGTAATTGAAGACATCGCGTTGCCCGTCAACCTCCTGACGCCGGGCTATCGCCGTTTGAAGTTCCGCGTCGCGCAGCACTACACGCTGGAATGCGAGAACCCGGCCGCGCCGGAATTGTGGACGCAGATCGACACGGCGCGCTCGCTCCTGACGCTGCGCGGCGAGATGCAACCGCTACCGCAACCCACGCTCGCGCGTCTCGGCGACTTGGTGGACGAAAAGCTGTGGGGCGAATACGCCGTCAACATCGTCACCGCGAACCAAAGTTTGCGCGACGAGCATCTGCGCTGGGGATCACTGGTGGCGCAGGGCATGGCGCTGCGCCTGAAGTTTAAGCCGCTGCACCTGCGCCACGTCGCGGCGACGCGCGGCGGAAGCAGTGGCGGCCTCGATCAGGCGGCGTTGAAAGGCCGCGATAATGTTCTCATCGGGACCAGTACGGAACTGTCCGGGCTGCTGCCGCCTGAGATCATGTCGCGCGTCGGGCGCGGCGGCTTCCTCGGCGTCTTCCCGCTCGCGGGCGATCCGGCGCACTTCCTCGCCGTCATCTCCGGCGGCAACGATGAGGACGTGACGCGCGCCGCTACCGCCTTCCCATTCATGAATTTCCCTTTCCCCGACGCGCCGTTCACCGAGATCGCCGCCAACGAGATTCCCGAATTTCCGGCCTACGCCGCCGAGCGTTCGATCAACGTCAACGCCACGTACCCGTTCACCTACTTCGGCGCGCAGACGACGACCTTGCGCGGCATGAGTTCCGGCGAAGTGTCGTTGGAGATGGACGTGCCCGCTGATCTCTTCGCGCGCGAAACGAGCGTCGTGGAGATGAGCCTGCACTTCTCCTACGGCGCGGCGCTCAGGAACGACTCGGTATTGAACATTAGTCTTAATGATCGCTTCGAGAACGCCGTCCACTTAGGCGACGAGGGCGGCGCGGTCTATCGCGATTACAAAGTCTCGATCCCTTTGCGCTCGTTCCGCGCCGGGCGCAACGAATTGACGTTGGCCCCCAACATGACGCCGCTCGTCTCCGGCAAGTGCGAGATCATTCAAGACCATAACCTTCAGTTCACGCTCTTTGACGACTCGACGTTGACGGTGCCGAACGCCGCGCACGATGCGCCCGAGCCATGTCAACTCACCCTCGTCCGAATTGACGCTCAGGGGCGTAGTGAACGGCGCTTTGGAATTGAGGGGGGCTTCAGCGAGCAGTTTCCGATCAATCGCGCCGA
>JACCRA010000304.1 GCA_013813825.1 Pyrinomonadaceae bacterium
GAAGCAAGCCGTCACGGTAGCGAAAAGCCCCGCGCAGTGTCAAACGGAGGTAGACAGGACGGGAGCGACGGTTTACATTTCAGATTGACGGCAAACCGTCGCCCCGCCGCTGTGTCTTCCGCACGGCCCACGATAGAGGAGTAACGACATGAGCGAAGAAGAGATAAAACAATTCTCACCATTTGAGCAGCGCGTCCTCGCAGCTTTTGCGGAATTGCGTGTGGAAATGAACAACCTGCGCGTGGAAATGAACAACCGTTTCGATGAAACGAACAATCGTATCGACGCGCTGGACGGGCGGCTGACCGCCCTCGAAGATAAGGTTGACGCGCGGCTACGCGAGACGCGCCCGATTTGGGAGAACGTGCTGACGCGTGTGAAATTGATCGACGCCAAGCTCGACGTGCTGGGGAAAGATTTGATCGAAGTCCGCGCCGAGACTGACTTGCTCAAGCAACGATTGCCGCCGGCGGCATAACGGCCGCGCGCCAAAGAATTCCAAGTGACGGATAATGAGTCAGAAGTTGAAAGCAAAGCTTTAGACTCATCACGCATCACTCATCACTTTCAATATGCCCGTCCGCCACCCGCCGCAAAATCGTGTTCCGCCCGTCGCCCGTCGCCGTGCGCCGCGTGTAGTCAGGTACGACACGCCGGACGAAGGCTTTGTCCGGCGCTGGCTGCGGCGCATCTTTTGCCCGCCGGTGCTGGTCGCGCTGGTGCTGCTAACGACGTTCAGCCTCGGCGTGCTCGGCTATTACTACTGGGTCTTTTCGGAGCGGGTTGATCGCCTGATCAGCGGCGACATCTTTACGCGCTCGGCAGGCATTTACGCCGCGCCGAAGGAGATTCGCGTCGGGCCGGGATTGTCCATCGAAGTGTTGGTGTCGCAACTCCGACGCGCGGGCTACGTCGAGCGGGGGCAGCAGGCGGACGAATCGCGCGGGCGGTTTAAGGCGGATGCTGCGGCGAGCGTGGAAATCGAGCCGGGGCAGAGTGCGCGAGTGGACGGCCAACTTCAGTTCCCACGCTTACGTGTGACGTTCAATCGCGGCGGCAAGGACGTCGCCGGCATCGCCGAGTTAGGGACCAATATCAAGCTGGAAAACGCGCCGCTGGAACCGGAAGTGATCAGTTCCGTGACGGGGGACCAAAGGCAGAAGCGGCGGGTGGTCAGTTTTCAGGACTTGCCGCCGCATCTCGTGAAAGCGATCACGGTGACGGAGGATCGCGGATTCTTCGATCACTACGGCCTCAACCTGCGCGGCATCCTGCGCGCGCTCGTCCGGCGCTACGACGCCGATCCGAACTCGCCAATAGCACGGCAGGGCGGATCGAGCATTACGCAGCAACTCGTCAAAAATCTTCTGCTCTCGCCGGAATACTCCTTGCGGCGCAAATTCGCCGAAGCCTACATGTCGATCATTTTGGAGACGCGCCTGAGCAAGCAGGAGATTTTCGCGCTCTATTGTAACGAGGCGTATCTCGGCCAGCGCGGCGGCTTCTCGATCAACGGCTTCGGCGAAGCGGCCGAGGCTTACTTCGGCAAGGACGTGACGGCGCTGACGCTGCCTGAGTCCGCCTTCCTCGCCGGCATTATCCGCAGCCCGAACCGCTATAACCCATACAAACATTTTGAGACGGCCGTTTCGCGTCGCAACCAAGTGCTCGATTCGATGCTTGATGCGAAAGAGTTGAGCGAACTGGACGCCGCCCGTGCCAAGTCAACCGCGCTGAAACTCGCGCCGGCCAAAGGCCGCCTCGACAGTTCCGAAGCTCCGTACTTCGTCGATTACGTCGAAAATCAACTTGCCGACATTCTCGCCGACGCGCGCACCGCCGAACACCTCCGCATTTACACGACGATTGATATGGACTTGCAGCGCGCGGCCTACGCGGCGGTGACGAAGCAACTAGCCGCGCTCGATAAGGTGTTTGCGAAGCGGTTCGCGCCGGGCACGTTGCAGGCCGCGCTCGTCGCGATGAACGCCGAGACCGGCGAGGTGGTGGCGATGGTCGGCGGACGCGATTATGAGAAAAGCCAACTCAATCGCGCGACTGAGGCGCTCCGGCAGCCCGGTTCCGTCTTCAAGCCATTCGTCTATGCGACGGCGCTCAACACGGCCTACGATCCGATCCCGCGCGTCATCACGCCGGCGACCGTCTTCGTAGACGAGCCGAAGACTTTCACCTTCGACAATCAGGAGTACGCGCCCGGCAACTTCGGCGACTCGTACACCAACCAGCCGATGACGCTACGCGACGCGATGGTGTACAGCAAGAATGTGATCACGGTCGATGTCGCGCAGGAAGTGGGTATCGGGCGCGTAATGAATCTCGCGGCGAAGGCTGGATTGCCGAGGCCGCCGCGCGCTTTCCCGGCGATGGCTTTGGGGACCAACGAGGCGACGCCGTTGCAGGTCACTTCAGCCTACACTGCCTTCGCCGCGCGGGGCACGCGCGTGACGCCGGTAGCGATCAACCGCGTCACGACCGGCGGCGGGGCGACTATTGCCGCGCCCGCCACTCAGAAGAACGACGTGCTGCGGCCGGAAGTGGCCTACATCATGACTTCGTTCATGAAGGACGTGGTCAACCGCGGCACGGCCGCGCGGCTACGCGGGCGCGGCTTTAAGTTTACGAACGTCGCGGGCAAGACCGGCACCTCGCGCGATGGATGGTTCGCTGGCTATACGCCGAAGTTGGTCTGCGTCGTCTGGGTTGGCTTCGACGACAATGCGCAGCTCGGTTTGACGGGCGCGGATTCGGCGCTCCCCATTTGGTCCGATTTTATGAGCGCCGCGCTCACCGCGCATCCCGCATGGCAAGGCGACTGGCAGATGCCGGGCAACGTCCAGCAAGTCGAGATCGATCCCCGCACCGGAATGCTGCCCGCCGCCGCGACAGATGCGACAAATGAGTACGGCGATCCGCTGCCTCCGACCAAAAAACGCACCGAGCTTTTTATCGCCGGCACCGCGCCGACGACTGCCGGCCGTATTCTCGGAGACGAGGCGGAGGGTGAAGAGATGACGGAGGAGGACGCCGCCGGGTTGCCCGATGCTCGCCCGCTCGACATTCCCGAAGAAGGCTTCGACGAGATGCGGCCTGACGTGCGCCCGCCACGCACCTCCGCGCCGCGTCTCGAAGGGCGCGGCGTCACGCAGCCCGACGGCTCGACCAGACTGATGGGCACGATCACGCTCGACATCGATCCGACGACTAATTTCATCGCCGCTACGACCTGTCCCATCATTCGCTCCAAGAGCTTCGCCATCGGCCAAGAGCCACGCCTCTATTGCGGCCCCGAATACCACGACGGCAAAACCATCTTTCCCTCGGCCACGCGCCCGCGCGTCGTGAACCCTTGAGAATGAGGCTATGAAGACAAGTCCGCACAGCGCCTCCGGGTGTTTACTTCTCACCACTTTTTCCGTGATGCTATGGGCGAGTGTTGCTGTCTCGCAAACGACGAACTCGCCGCCAATGCTAAATCCGCCGCCCGTCGCCGCGGAGCCTTCGCCGTTCGTCAAGTTAAACGTAATTGTGACGGACGCGGCCGGCCATTCCGGCCTCGAAATTAAAAAAGAAGAACTCAGCATCATCGAAGACGGCGTGCCGCAGACTATCTCTCATTTTGCAAAAGAGGACTGGCCGGTAAGCTACGCCCTCTTGATGGACAACTCCGGCTCGCTGCGCTTCCTAATGGGCACCATAGTCTCGACGGGCGTTGCGCTCGTCTCCGCTAACCGCGCCGGCGACGAGACACTGCTGGTGCGCTTTGTGTCGAACGACAAGATCGAGACGGTGCAGGATTTCACCGCGAGCC
>JACCRA010000319.1 GCA_013813825.1 Pyrinomonadaceae bacterium
AGTGCCGATAGAGGAAGTGATCAATGATAAATGACCGAGATAAATGACCGATAACTGCTTTTCATTCATTATTCATCGTTTCGCACTCAGCATTAGTTTATATGTCCATTACTAACATTACAGAAAGTTTAGAAGCGACCGACGGTGGCGGCGAGCAGCAGTTGCAAGTTCCGGAGACGTTGCCGGTGCTGCCCTTGCGCGACATCGTGATCTATCCGTTCATGATCGTGCCGCTGTTCGTCTCGCGCGAGAAATCGATCCGCGCGGTGGACGAGGCGCTCGGCGAGAACCGGATGATCATGCTCGCCTCGCAGAAAGACCTCGACAAGGAAGAGCCGACGGGCGAAGACCTCTATCAGGTCGGCACGGTTGCGGCGATTATGCGAATGCTCAAGCTGCCCGACGGGCGGACGCGCATTCTCGTGCAGGGCTTGACGCGCGCCAAGCTTGAAGGGGTGGAAGACACCGGCGCGTTCTTGCGCGCGCGCCTGAGCGTGATGCCGGAGTCGCCGGCCCCGGAGCGTTCGCTGGAGGTTGAGGCGCTGGTGAGAAACGTGCGCGGGTCGATGGAGAAGGCGGCGAACCTCGGCAAAAACATCTCGCCGGAAGTAATGGCGATTGTCACTAACTTGGATGAGCCGGGGCGGCTGGCCGATCTGGCGGCGTCGAATCTCGAATTGAAAGTCGAAGACGCGCAATCAGTCTTGGATATCGCCGACACGACGGCGCGCCTGCGTCGCGTCAACGATCTCTTGAACAAAGAGATCGAAGTCTTGACCGTGCAGCAAGAGATCAACACACAGGCGCGCGCCGATATCGACCGCTCGCAACGCGAGTTTTATCTGCGGCAGCAACTCAAGGCGATTCAGTCGGAGTTGGGCGAGGGCAATGAACTGGCCGAAGAGATCGCGCAGTTTCGCGAGAAGATCGAAGCGGTGAAGATGCCGAAGGCCGCGGAGGACGAGGCGCTGCGGCAGTTGAAGAAATTGGAGCGGATGCACCCGGACGCGGCGGAGACGGCGACCTTGAGGAACTGGATGGAGATCATGACCGATCTCCCGTGGTCAAAGTCTTCCAACGACAATCTCGATCTGTTGAAGGCGCAGCAGATTCTCGACGAGGATCACTACGGCCTTGAGAAAGTGAAGGAGCGGATCGTCGAGGCGCTGGCCGTGCGGAAACTGAAGGAGAAACCGAAAGGATCGATCCTCTGCCTTGTCGGCCCGCCGGGCGTCGGTAAGACTTCTCTGGGCCGCTCGATTGCGCGCGCTCTGGATCGCAAGTTCGTCCGCCTCAGCTTGGGCGGTTTGCACGATGAGGCGGAGATTCGCGGCCACCGTCGCACCTACGTCGGCGCGATGCCGGGGCGCATCATCCAAGCGTTGCAACAAGCGGCGACGAACAATCCTTTGATCATGCTCGACGAGATCGACAAAGTCGGCGCCGACTTCCGCGGTGATCCGTCGTCGGCGCTCCTTGAAGTCCTCGATCCTGAACAGAACAATAGTTTCCGCGACAACTATCTGGGCGTGACGTTCGATCTCTCGAACGCGATGTTCATGACGACCGCCAACGTGCTCGACACCATTCAGCCCGCCCTGCGCGACCGCATGGAAGTGATCCGCCTCGCCGGCTACACAGAGGAAGAAAAGCTGGAGATCGCGCGGCGTCACTTGCTCACAAAGCAGATGGAAGAGAATGGCATCAGCGCGCGTCATCTCCGCATCTCGAAGCCGGCGCTCGTGGCGATCATTTTGCAATACACGCAGGAGGCCGGACTCCGGCAGTTGGAGCGCGAGATCGGGGCCGTCTGCCGCAAAGTGGCGCGTCGCGTCGCCGAAGGCCAGACGGACGTGGTCAGCGTGACGCCGAAGAACCTGCACGAATTTTTAGGCGCGCCGAAAAATTTGCCGGACGAAGTGTTGAAAAAGGACCAGATCGGCGTCGCGACCGGACTGGCGTGGACGCCCGTAGGCGGCGATGTGCTTTTCATCGAGGCGTTGCGCGTGCGGGGCAAAGGCAATCTCGTGCTGACGGGGCAACTCGGCGAAGTGATGCGCGAATCAGCGCAGGCCGCTTTCTCCTATGCCAAGTCGCGGGCGCGCGAACTGGGGATCGACGAGGAAGATTTCAATACCTACGATTTGCATCTTCACATCCCCGAAGGCGCGATCCCGAAGGACGGCCCGTCGGCCGGGATCACGCTGGCGACGGCGATGGTTTCGACACTCGCGCAACGCCCCGTCCGCAAAGACGTGGCGATGACCGGCGAGATCACGCTACGCGGAAACGTGTTGCCCGTCGGGGGGGTCAAGGAGAAAGTGCTGGCGGCGCGGCGGGCGCGCGTCACGAAGATCATCTTGCCGCTCCGTAATCAGCGCGACATGGACGAGGTGCCGAAAGAATTGTTTGGCGAGATTCAGTTCGTCTTCGTCGAGAACGTCCAGCAAGTTTTCCGCGAGGCTTTGCTGGAGCGCGTCAATCCGCCCGCCACCGGAGCGCCGCCGCGCC
>JACCRA010000320.1 GCA_013813825.1 Pyrinomonadaceae bacterium
TAGTATCTCTGGTCAGAGGCATAATTGTTGCGGGCAAGAGGGATGACAAAACACACAAACGAGCTTACCGGTGCGCTGAGTGCTGGTTGCCGTGTTGCACTTCCAAGTTGAATCCGCCCTCTCCAAAATTAATTGATTTTGAAACAAATAGTAATAGGACTTACGCAAAGGGATAAAAATCCTGATAATTAGCGCATGACTCTCACCACCAGACCGACGCGCTTAGATTATTGTCAGTATCTGGTGAGCAGCCAGATCAACTACACGCTGACGAACTTTGCCGATCACTCTCTCAAGTTTAGTCACGACCAACTCAACCGATACTTGCGGGATGACAAACTAACACCACGCTTGGTCTGGGAACAGACCCGCAGGCAGATCAGCCAGTCGCCCAACGCTTATCTGATCTTTGACGACACGGTCGCCAACAAGAACTATTCCCGCGCCATCGAGTTGGTGCGCCGGCAATGGAGCGGCAACACCAAGTCGGTCATTCGCGGCATTGGCATCGTGACCTGCATTTACGTCAACCCTGAACTCGACCGCTTCTGGTTCATTGACTATCGCCTCTTCGCCCCCGACGAGGACGGCAAAACGAAACTCGACCAGGCCACTGAGATGTTCGATTTAGTCATTCACAGCAAGCACCTCGAATTTCGCTGTGTGTTGATGGATACCTGGTACGCGAGTCGGCAATTCATGCTGCACATCGAGCGACAGGGCAAGCTTTACTATGGCCCCGTGCAAGATAACCGCCAAGTGGATGAAGGCGACGGGAGCGCGGTCGCTTACCGGCGGGTGGCTGCGCTTGAATGGACGGAAGTAGACCAAGCGCGCGGTAAGAACGTCCACGTCAAAGACTTTCCCAAAGGCCATCGCTTGCAACTGTTCCGGCTCGTGATCTCTCCAGATCGCACGGACTACATCGTGACCAACGATATGACTCAACACTCCACGGATGACACCCGAGCGGTGTGTGCCATCCGGTGGAAGCTTGAGCAGTTGCACCGTGAAGCCAAACAAGTGACCGGCTTGGAGCGTTGTCAGTGTCGCAAAGCACGTATTCAACGCAATCACATCGCGTGTGCGATGTTAGTGTGGTGTCGGTTCAAAGAACTGGCTTATCAAACAGGGCGGACGGTGTATCAAATCAAGTTCGGGCAGTTGTCTGATTATTTGATTCAGCAACTGAAAGCCCCGTCCGTCAAAATGGCTCTTGCGTAAGTCCTAAGTAAATCTCTTGCAAAAGTCAGGTTGACCAAGTGCGAAAGCCCGAGATTTAGCGGTTAACAGCCTGGATGAATACGACTTTTGCAAGAGATATAATAAAGCGTTTGTGGCTCTCGGTGTAAATAATAAGATGACCTACGACTCAAGTTCGATAACTGTTTTAGAGGGACGTGATGCTGTCCGTAAACGTCCAGCCATGTACATTGGTTCGACAGGTGAGTTAGGGCTTCATCATTTGGTTTATGAAGTCGTTGATAATTCCATTGATGAGGCATTAGCTGGCTACTGCGATGTCGTGGAGGTTACTATCCATCTCGATAACTCCGTGACGGTAATCGATAATGGCCGTGGTATTCCCGTTGATTACCATAAACAGGAGCGCAAATCCGCTGCTGAAGTTGTGATGACCAAACTACACGCGGGCGGGAAGTTTGATTCGAATGCCTACAAGGTCTCTGGAGGCTTGCACGGAGTTGGTGTGTCCTGTGTTAACTTTCTTTCGGAATGGCTTCGCCTTGAAATTTGGAGAGAGGAAAAAACTTACGAACAAGAATACAAGCGCGGAATCCGTACTACTGAGCTTAACCATACAGGAAAAACACGCAAACGAGGTACGAAAGTCACCTTCAAGCCTGATGCCCAAATATTTGATGTTATAGAGTTTAGCTTTGATAAACTCTCGGAACGTTTACGCGAGAAGGCATTTTTGAACAAAGGTGTTCGCATCAATATTCGCGACGAGCGTGAGGACCCAGAGCGTTCTCATGAGTTTTACTATAAGGGCGGAATCGCTGAATTTGTTAAACACCTAAACAAAAACAGAACGGTTCTGCATGATAAACCTTTGTACTTCGAACGCATAGGAGACGCGCTTTCAATTGAGGTTGCAATTCAATACAACGATGGATATGACGAAAAAGTCTATTCGTTTGCCAATAATATCAATACTGTAGATGGTGGTTCTCATCTATCAGGTTTTCGTTCAGCATTCACGCGAACGATTAACGCCTACGGTCATACATCTGGATTGGCTAAAAACTTTAAGGGTTCATTAACTGGTGATGATGTGCGGGAAGGCTTAGTCGCCGTGATTTCCGTCAAGTTACCTCAACCTCAATTCGAAGGGCAGACAAAAGGAAAACTCAACTCTGATGTTAAAGGGGCCGTAGAATCATTTCTTAATGAACGGTTAACTGAATACTTCGAGCAGAACCCCGCAATCGCAAAAAAAATTGTCGGGAAGGCTATCGACGCCGCTCGAGCTCGTGAGGCTGCGCGTAAAGCACGCGAAATAGTTCGTAAAGGGATAGTGGGTTCGACCATGTTACCCGGCAAACTGGCAGATTGCCAAGAGCGGGATCCATCTTTGTGCGAGCTTTATATTGTAGAAGGCGATTCTGCGGGAGGCAGTGCCAAGCAAGGACGTGAGCGACGGAACCAAGCTGTGCTACCATTAAAAGGTAAAATATTGAATGTCGAAAAAGCTCGTTTCGATAAGATGCTATCTCATTCTGAAATTAAAACTCTCATCACGGCACTGGGAACCGGCATTGGTAAGGATGATTTTGATTTAAGTAAGTTGCGCTACCATAAAATAATTTTTATGACAGACGCTGACGTGGATGGTTCTCACATTAGGACTTTGCTTCTAACTTTTTTTTATCGCCAGATGCCGGAACTCATTGAATCAGGGCATGTTTATATTGCACAGCCTCCATTGTTTAAAGTAAAACGCGGCAAGCGTGAGGAATACATCAAAGATGAAAAATCGATGGTGAGGTATCTCATGCGACAGGCGACCAGTGAGGTTAAAGTTCAATCGGTTGTTTCGGGAGATATTATCGAAGGAAGTAACCTAGCCCATTCACTAGAGCAGATGGTGGAATATCAGCGGTACAGCGAAAAGGTTTTGCGTCGTATAGGTGGTGACTATTACTTGCTCGAAACTCTTTTGAAAGCGTTGTCCGGGCGGAACGGCGTTTTACGTAACGCCCAAACTCCGAACTTACGAAGTGTTTTTCAGGAGGAAAAGGGGAAGCAACTCGCAAGTGTCGAAAATCTGCTGTCTTCCGCCGGTTATCAAACAGAGCTATCAATTGATGAAGAGCACAGTTTATGGGAAATTGAAACGAGAGCAAAAAACGGGGTAAAAATTAATATTGATTGGGAGCTTGCTAGCCATGTTGAGTTTCAGAAGGCTGTCGAACTTTATAAAAATCTTGAAGATCAGCTTAATTCTCCGTTTACTTTCGGAGAAAACGGATCAAGTGAGCAGATTGAAACGCGCGAGGCTTTACTTGAGCGGGTGTTATCTGCCGTCAAAAAAGATTTAACCGTTCAGCGATATAAAGGCTTGGGTGAGATGAATCCGGAACAGCTTTGGGAAACTACAATGAATCCCGACAAGCGTACATTACTTCAGGTGAAAATAGATGACGCGGTTGAGACAGATCAAATTTTCACTGTGCTGATGGGGGATGCTGTCGAACCACGCCGCCGTTTCATTGAAGACAATGCACTCGATGTCAAAAACTTAGACATCTAGGTTTTCCTCAAAAGCTGATTTGACACGGTATTTCTAGTATTATAGGATTACCTCCTTTCCTCCTGTGGCTCTTATCCGCTGCATGCGCAAGGCGCATGCAGCGGAATTTTTTTCCCTAGAGTTAAGCGAGTGAGGTGTCTAGCCGCTACATTTCAATGTTCAAAGCTAAAGGGATTTTTTACACGCTTGGCGAATGAAACTCGTGTAAGGAGGGGCATAATAATTACACACCTCCTTTCGAGGGAATAGCGTAAGGGTTGCTTTGAAAGCTAACCTTCCGGCCTGTAAGGTTGAGCTTAAGACTTGTTCTGTTTATCTGAAGCAACTTGTTCATCGAGATCGATTCGTTCAATTTGTGTTGCACCCTGTTGGTTGTAATAGCCTCCAGGCGCAAACTGACCTGATTCTCCAATATCAAGCGAGCGCAAGTCGTTTGCAGGATTAACTTCTTCAATCGGATCGGGAACTGTTTCAGGCTCTAGACCCGTAGCCGTGGCTTCGTCCAGAGAGGATTTGCTTTGCTTATCGTCTGACATTTTCATTCTCCTTGTAAAATTTAAGTGAAGTGGTGATTTACTGTCCGGTGATGCTGATGACACGAAAGCGGCCCGCAAAACAATCGAGCCTTTTCAGCACACAAAAAAAGTTCGCTGAGAATAGGCCGTTACCAACAAGGGCAACCGGGAGATCCTGCCCTCTTCAAATACCGTGAACGGAAGTAGCCATAAGTGTAGAGGGATGACGGACTCTAACATAGTACCGAAGGCGCTTCACAAGTTAAATTAGCAATCGGGCAAAATAGGGTGTCATTGTAAACTGCGGGAAAGAATTTGAAAAGAGTAACGTTCAGCAGATGATAGCAAACAAGAAATATGACGCGCTCATTGTCGGAGCCGGTCCAGCGGGAGCGTTTGCGGCTGAGCGTTTGGCGAAAGGTGGCGCGCAGGTAGTGCTCTTTGACGGACGCCCGCCGGGCAAGCCAAAAGCCTGCGGTGGAGGTGTTACATCGAAGGCTCTAATCGCTTGGCCGTTTTTGCTTGAGGCGATGGGGCGAACGATTGACGAGGTCGAGATGCACTCGCCTTCGGGTGCGCGTGTGCGGCTTAAACTTAACGAGCCATTTGCCATCTACTCGCGCACTGCCCTTGATGCGCACCTATGTGCGCGCGCGCAAAATGCCGGGGCTAGCGTTTGCAACAAGCAAGTCTCCCTCGCGCCGCGCATCAACGGCGATCAGCTTTGGACCGTGTGTTCGCGTGACGGCGAAAAATGGCAGGGGCGGGTGGTAGTGGCTGCCGACGGTGCGAACAGTCCTATCGCACGACGATTCGCAGGCGCGCTGCCAAACGCAGAAATGGAAGTTGCGTTCGGCTATCGCGCGCCGCTACCTCGCGTCGGAACACCTCTGACTGTGATCGCGTTTCTCCCCGGCTGGGCTGGCTATGCGTGGGCCTTCCCTCGTCTCGATCACATCTCATTCGGTATCGCCACTTCGCAGGATGCCTTCGACCATCCCACGCTTGACCGACTTCTCTGGCAGTTCATGATCGGATACTATCGCCAACGCGAAAAGCCTGGAATAAAACTCTGGGAGGTCTCGGAACAAGCGGAGGACAAAGCGCGCGACGCGAAGACGAAGCAACACTTAGGCGAGTGCGCCGAGCGGTACGCAGCGCGAATCCCGGGGTTGGCGGCAGAGACTTGGTCTCATCGCCAAGTAGGCGGGACAGACTGGGCTTTGCTGGGAGATGCTGCTGGATTCGCCGATCCGGTGACGGGCGAGGGCATTTACTACGCATTGCGCTCGGCGGAAATGTTTGCGGACGCTTATCTGGCGGGCGACGTAGCAGCTTATGACAGCCATTGGCGCGCAGATTTTGGGCGCGAACTGCGGCGCGCCTCGGCGATGAGAATGCGTTTTTACGGGCAGTTTTTCGGGTCACCTTTCACCGGCCGGATGATTGACTTCGCGCGCTTGCACCCAGGCATTCGGCGCACGCTCTGCGAATTGGTCGCCGGAGATCAAGGCTACGTGGATCTCAAGCGTACGCTTGCGCGGCGCTCGCTTTGGCCGCTGGCGATGTGAGCGGCTGGAGACGCCGCCGTGGTGGAGATGCTTACTCTACCCCGGCCTCATTTCGGATGACGGATTGCAGAAGTTGCAAAACTCTTCACGGTTTTCGGGGCTTTTTCTGCCACAATAACCAAAAATCTTGGCACGTCGAGCACTCCTGAACGACGTAGAACGCGAGGCGTTCAGCGTCGCG
>JACCRA010000321.1 GCA_013813825.1 Pyrinomonadaceae bacterium
GCCCTATCGCGCGACTGATGCCTTTGACTTCCGGCGAAGATTTAGACGCGGAGGAAGAAGCTTTAGTCGCGGCAGGCTTGATGCGGCTTCCATTAGAGCCGATGTCCGACGATTTCCTCAAACTCCCGGCGCCGGACGTACCGCTCGAAACGATTCGCGCGGTCATCAGAGCCGAACGCGATGAAGACTAGAACGGGCTTTTGGGATTCAAGCGCGCTTGTGCCGCTTTGCGTCCGGCAAGATACCAGCCCGGACTTCCGCAAACTGTGGCGGCAAAGCAGCCGCGTCATCGTCTGGTGGGGCGCGACTGTGGAAATCAAAAGCGCATTAAGCCGCTTACGTCAGGACAAGTTTTTAGATGCGCAGGGCTTACAGTTGGCCTTCGCGCGTCTTGAGACGATGCGCCGCAAGTGGCGCGAAATCGCGCCAAGCGACAAGGGACGCGATATCGCCGAACGACTGCCGGATGCTCATGGCTTGCGCGCGTTGGATTCATTTCAACTCGCGGCGGCGTTGGTCTGGTGCAATGAGAAACCGAAAAGCCGCGTGTTCGTTTGCGACAATTTCAAGTTGTCAGAAGCCGCGCGGAATATCGGGTTCACCGTTGTGCCGTGAAACTCGAATGACGCCGTTCGAGTTTTGCGATTCTCGACGTTAATGCGTTATAACCAATCAACCTTCCGGCGTAACAACATCTCTTTCGTGTGTTTGGGCGCATCGGCAAGGTAAGGACATCACAACTTCGCTAGTGATGACTGGCTATCGCCAGCTTTGCTCGGAGGCCTAGCGCGTCGCCCCTGCAACTTGACCATCCGGATGTCGCGCTCCGAACCGTTGTTGTCAAACGGCACGCCAAAGTCTGTCATGAAGCGTAAGACCTGTTCGCGCTGGCCCTGCAAGCGGCGGATGAATGGCGCGGCCGGATCACGTCGCTTAACTTTCACCACCTTGAACCGCTTCGCCAAAGCGTCAGGCGGCACATCTTTCGGCGGCGGGTTCGCGTCGCGCTGCCCGTTTCACCAGTCGGTCATAGCGTGCGCGGTAGGTAATCAGTTGTTCGTCGCTCAACTTCGTCTCGCCTTGCGCCTTGGCCCGCTCGACGGCCGCTTTGATGTCGAGTAAGAGTTTCGCTATCGGGCGGGTCCACTGCTGCTGCTCGGCACTCACCTCTTCGACGTAAACCAACTCGCGTAACAGATGCAGATAGCGAAAGTCGAAGTGACAAGGGCCTTTTCAACGCGGCTGATGCGGGAAGGGAAGGTGGGTTTGATCGTTGATTCCGTCTAACGAAAATGATGGCGGCTCAAGCAGTTGGAAGTGGCGATGTGGTTGGGTCGGCTTAGATGTGCCCCCGACAATCAAGACTGTGGCAACGGCACGCGAGTGCGCCGTCGTGATGGGTCTCTCCGTAGTCGCACGTCAACTCCTCGCCTGGCTTGATTCGACGTAGCGCGTAGAATTCGATTCGCCCCCAACATATCCGCATAAAAGTGTTAGGTGAGCACGAATGATTCACATAGCGGAAGTCGTTCCCGCCCCGTGACGCGTCGACGGCTGTCATCTCGCCTGTCTCGACGATCATAATGCATTGAGCGCGACGCGCACGTCTCCTCGCCTCGCGCCGTGTAATCAACTCGCCGCCGAGTTCGCCCAACTTCCTTCGTGCCGGGATCGAGGAAAGTGCGTAGAGTCCACGACCCTGAATCCGACTTCGTTTGACCTGAAAGTTGAAAGCGTTCAAGCGAAGGGTCATATTCGAGTGACGTAGTGCCCGCCAAGCGAAGCAGCGAACCAGCGTGGTGGAGCAGCCTATCGAATCTCTTTGAGGGACAAATCTTTGAACCGCATCTTGCCTTCGCCGCCACTGTGAAGCTGAAGCGCAATGCTGCCATTCGTGTATTTCGGATTGGGATCGGTGTAATCAACCGCTTTGATTCCGTTCACGTAAGTCACCACGCGGTTGCCGGTCACGCTGAATTCAATCTCGTTCCATTCTCCAACTTTCAAAGCCTTCTCGGCTGCTTCATTGGGTTGCACCAGCCAGCCGCGCCCGGCGCTCTCATAAAGTCCGCCGGTGTGCTTTCCCGGCTGTGGGTCGACTTCTACCTGAACCCCCTTGATGTCCACACCATCAAGCGTCGAATGAAAGAAGATTCCGCTGTTGCCAGTGCCTTCAGCCTTAAACTTTCCCTTCATTTGGAAGTTTTGGTAGGTCTTCGTTGTTGACAGATAACCGTATGCTTTGGTGAGAGCTTCACCCTTGATCTCGCCGTTTTCCACCGTCCATTTCTCGTCCCCGTGGTTCTTCCATCCGCTTAAGTCACGTCCATTAAACAGGGCCATCCACTTACCCGTCTGAGGTTCTTGACCTAGCAGGGATATGCCGAAATTGAAGAGTACAACAAGCAGGCACATTCTTGAGATTTGCATGACCGTCCCTCCGAAAGTTTAAGTTTTGTTGGATGGTTTTATAACCCATCAGCTTCAAAAGTCATATAGCAATCCGTGAAGAGTTACTGAAAAGTATCTATTCAGGTCTTGTTATTCGTTACTGTCAATGACCGGGAATAGAAACTGGTAAGCAACTCTCCATTTTTGATTATCACTGATTAAGATCGTCGCCGTTTTCTGGTTCAGCGCCACCACACGACCATACTTGTCCAGATTCTGCCGGTCACGAAAGCCGACCGCGTCTCCAACTTTTAACCGACTGCGATCAAGCGCCTGCTGCTCTGCGGC
>JACCRA010000329.1 GCA_013813825.1 Pyrinomonadaceae bacterium
ACACTGCGAGGCGCTGAAAACCTTGATTCTTGCTAACTATGTCGTCGTCCCCGTCACCTCACAACATTTATGGTGGATGTGCCAAAGCGAAGGGAAGAAAGCCACGCTGCGGATGAAGCGCATTCTGAGGCTGATGCTGCAAGGCCCCGAATGGGAAGAAGGGTCTGTGTTACAGGTTGCTGCTGAATTTACCCACCGAATGTGGCTGGAAGTGCGTGAGCAGGAGGAGAAGTTGCAACTCCTTGATTTTGTGACCGAGGCACTTATCTCCGGAAGGGACGCCGCGCGTGTGAAAACCCTGCTTAAAGCTAAGTTGTCGAAGATCTTTGTTTATCTTCAGCGTGCCCTGCCGTTGATACACGCGCGAATTGATGCCTTCAAGGAGTCGCTAGATGATGTCGAAAAGAAGGTGCCGCCGGATGATTTCGAGGAGTAGTGTTACGATTGCCCGCCTCATTTATAAGACGGGGCGGCTATTCAATCCAAAACTCTGTTGTTAATCTTGTGAAGTCGTGGAAGCCCACACGCCGTTTTTGACAGGCTTTCTAACGCTCTGCTACGCTCTCGCGCTGCCGCTCACGTCAAACAATTTATCAATGCTGTACCGCTCAATTTTGCGCCCGCTCTTATTCCGCCTTGATCCGGAGACGGCGCATAAGTTGGCGCTGCACACGCTGGCCGCGACGCTTGGCACGGAGACGGCGCGGCGGGCGGCGGCGCGAAAGTTCGGGCGTTCGCCCTTCGGGGAGTTGCAACGGTTCGGTTTGTCGTTTCGTAATCCGGTCGGGCTGGCCGCCGGTTTCGATAAGAACGGGAAGGCGACACGCGAATTGTCCGCGCTGGGCTTCGGCTTCGTCGAAGTCGGGACGGTGACGCACAAGGCGCAGCCGGGCAATGCGCGCCCGCGCCTTTTCCGGCTGCCGCGGGATCGGGCGCTGATTAACCGGCAGGGATTTAATAATGAAGGAGCGGCGGCGCTGGCCGCGCGCCTCACGGAACATCGCCCCGATTGCGTCCTCGGCATCAACATCGGCAAGAGTCGCGTCGTCGAAGTAGCCGACGCCGTGCCGGATTATCTCGCGAGTTTTGAGATCGTCTTTCCGCACGCCGACTATGTCGCGGTCAACGTCAGTTCGCCCAATACGCCCAACCTGCGCGAGTTGCAGAAGGCCGACGCGCTCGCCGCGTTGCTTAGCGAATTGCAGCGACGCAATCACGAACTGGCGCGGCAATACTCACGCTCCGCCGTGCCGTTGCTGGTCAAGGTTTCGCCCGATGTCACGATGCCGGAGTTGGAGTTGATGGTCGATGTCGCGCGCCGGACGAATCTCGCCGGCATCATCGCCACCAATACGACGGTTGAGCGCGCCAACATCAAACAGACGCCGGCTGTTGTCGTCAAAGCGTGCGGCGCGGGCGGCTTGAGCGGTCAACCGTTGCGCGAACGCGCGACCGAGGTTATCGCCGCGCTCTATCGCTTGGCGCGCGGCTCGCTCGCGATCATCGGCGTCGGCGGCATTTTCAATGCTCACGACGCTTGGGAAAAGATTTGCGCCGGCGCAAGCCTCGTGCAGCTTTATACCGGCTTCGTCTATGAAGGCGTCGCCGTCGTCCGCGACATCAACGAAGGACTCGCGCGCCTCGCACATCAACACGGCTGCCGCACGCTTGATGAAGCTGTCGGCTGCCGCGCGGAAAAGCCGTCAGTCGTCAATCGTCAGTCGTCAGCTTTGGCCTGATGCTCTCCGCCTTTCGCCAACAATCAATCCTGAGGACCAATGGCTGAATGCTGATCGCTGAATGCTGAGTGCTTCATGAATAAATTGATCGTCGCCCTCGATGTTGAGACCGTAAAGGAAGCCCGCGAATTGGTCGCGCGTCTGCGCGAGCACGCGGGGATGTTCAAGATCGGCTCGCAACTGTTCACCGCCGCTGGGCCGGACTTCGTGCGCGAGATCGCTGGCGCGGGCGGGCGCGTCTTTCTCGATCTTAAGTTTCACGACATCCCGCACACCGTCGCGTCGGCGGGCCGTGAGGCTGTGCGGCTCGGCGTCTCGATCTTCAACGTCCATGCCGCGGGCGGCGGCGAGATGATGCGCCGCACTGTTGAAGCGGCGCGCGAGACGGCCGCGCGCGAAGGGGTGACGTGCCCGAGCGTGATCGCCGTCACGGTGCTGACGAGCGCGGACCCGGCGACGCTCGCGGAGACGGGTTTGACCAACACGCCGGAAGCGCAAGTCGTCCAACTCGCCCGACTCGCCGCAAGCTGCGGCATGGACGGCGTAGTGTCTTCGCCGCATGAAGTCGCCCCGGTACGCGCAGCCGTGGCGCAAAAAGACTTTCTGCTCGTCACGCCGGGCGTGCGCCCACTCCATGCCGCGCACGATGACCAGAAGCGCGTCATGACGCCGGGTGAAGCCGTCCGCGCGGGCGCCAGTTATCTCGTCATCGGGCGCGCGATTATCAACGCCCCCGATCCCACGCGCGCGGCGGCGGAGATTCTCGCCGAGATGCGGCAAGCCGAAGCGGCTATATAAGTTGTGCGCTCAGGGAATATCGTTGCAGGGCATCGCGCTCGCGCGTGTGTCCCGACGGCTGATTCTGGTAACATCTGATCTCCCGGCAGTTGTTTAGGAACCACGCACGCGACCGGGGCGTGTAACCGTCGTTCGGCGCGCCGCAATCTTCTCCCGGCGCTTGTTCTTGCGTCCGGCGCCGGATTTTAATGGCGGAAAAGAGGAAACATCCTTTTGCATCGAAGACGACACGCGCGACAGGCGCTGATTCTGCTTATACTCGCCCTCTCTCTGTGCTGTCACGTTCTTGCACAGACGCGAAACGCATCGACGGTTGCCGCCACCGCCGGTTTTTCCAGCGCGCCCTATCGGGTTGGTGAGAAGCTCACTTACAACGTCTCCTTCTCGAACTTCGGCACTGCCGCGCACGTCGAGACGTGGGTGGCCTCGCGCGGGACGTTCACCAATCGCGAAGGCATCGAATTGCGCGCGCGCGTGGAGACGGTAGGCGTGGTCAGCGCCGCCCTCTTCGCGATCAATAATGAATACGTCTCTTATGTCGATCCGGGAACCGGCCTGCCTTTTCGCACGCAATTGATCAAGCGCGAGCAGTCGCTGCCCGACGTCTTGCTGCGTGCCGCCGGACAGCCGGAAGTATCGCCCGGCGACGTACTGTCGCCGCCACCGCCGAGTGAGCCGACGACCAGCCTTGAAGGCACGCCCGTGACCTACGATTTGCTCGCAGCGCTCTATCGCCTGCGCGCGTTGCCGCTCGCGCCGGGCGCGTCTTACCCGCTCACGGCACAGAACGACGGTCTGCGCTATGCCGCCGAACTAAAGGTCAGCGGCCGCGAGACAATCCAGACTCCCGCCGGCTCTTTCAACACGGTCGCGACCCAATTACGTGTCAAGGATAGTCCCGCGAACAATTACCGCATCAGCATTTACTTTAGCGAAGACGCGCGGCACCTGCCGGTACTGATCACGGCACGCCTCGCGGCGGGGGAAGTGCGCGCCCTGCTCGCCAGTTCGGAAATGATCGAGCCGGTCGTCGCCGCGCCGCCGGCCAACGTCGCGCGGACGCCGCCCGTTCCGTCGCCACCGGGGCTGCGGCCGACACCTTCCGTGCCGCCAGCGGTTTCGGGCGGCGCGCCGCTTCCCGGCCTGCCGTTCGGCGTTGGCGAAGAGTTAAACTTTAACTTTTATCTCGGCAACGCCACGCAACCCATCGGCGTCGCTAACTTTCAAGTCCGCGCCCGCGCCAGCTATTTCAACCGCGATGGCATTCTGATCAATGCCAATATGTACACGACCGGCGCGGGTCAGCGTCTCTTCGCCGTCAGCGATAAGATCGACACGTTCATCGATGCGAAGACCGGGTTGCCGTTTCGCACGCAACTCCGCATTCTCGAAGGCAGCCACCGCGTCGAAGGCGTCGTCACTTTCGAGCAAGAGCGCGGCTCCGCCGTGACCACTGACGGCCAGCCCCTAGAGATTCCGGTCGGCACTTACGAACTCGTCTCGGTGCTCTACGCCATGCGCTCCTTCGATCTGACGCCGCCGAAGCGCAACGCCGTTTCGTTGCTAATCAACAAACGTCCGCGCACTCTGTCCATCACCGCCCTGAAACGCGAAGTGCTTGAACTCGGTGGCCAACGCATTCCCGCCGTGCAACTCGCGCTTGCAACGGATGAAGCGCGGGGCGACGCCCTCGGCCTCCGCCTCTGGGTCAGCACCGACCGGCGGCGTCTCCCGCTCCGCATTACTGCCACTACTCCGCTCGGACCCATCCGCGCCGACTTATCGATCATCCCGCTCGACCGGCAATGAAAGATGGGAGCGAGCGCCACTCTTGACACTGATCTATCAAAGACGTGAAAACATTTTGCCTTCACGAGCAGTCTTAATAGTTGATGAAATTGAAAGTAGATTTCAATTCCTTTATACTCCGCACGTTTCTAAGAACCGCAGGCTGCACGTGTCTTCAGCCCCGTCTTTTAGCTTTTCGTGAATAACCTTAAGCTCTATGCCTGAATCAAAATTCGCTCTCCCGCATGATCAATCAACGCTTAACCGACTTCCGCACGGCGTCGCGGCGCGGGTCGTGGCCGTTGACGGCGAGGGACCAATCGCGCGGCGACTGCTGGAGATGGGCGTCGTGCCGGGCGCGCCGATTAGCGTGATCAAAGCAGCCCCGCTCGGCGATCCCATTGAGGTGCGCGTGCGCGGCTATCATCTGGCCCTGCGGCGCACCGAGGCGCAAACAATTAAAGTGGTAGCAATTAATTAAGTAACGAGCACACGATGCGGAGCAGTTGGAGGGGCTTCGGCGGCTTGTCTCAGCCCAGACCGGCGCTTCGCTGATCTCATCACGGTTGAATAGCTGCAACATCAATGATCGCTCCGGGGTGCGATGAATTGATGACTTGTCCGCTGAAGCCTCTACTAATGTTCTAAACTCTTGCGGTCTGATTTAATTTTGCTTGTCACCTGTCACCCGTCACTGTTTTTCTATGAGTCAGACTATCGAATCCCCTGTCCTGAATGAGCCACATCGATCACGGTCGCGACCGTTACTGGTGGCGCTGGCGGGTAATCCGAACGCGGGCAAGACGAGCCTCTTCAACGCGCTGACGGGGCTGCGGCAGAAGGTCGCGAATTACCCCGGCGTGACCGTCGAACGCAAAGAAGGAGTATGGAGTTTTCAACCAGCGGCGGGAGCGGATGGCGCGTCCGCCCGTCTGATCGATCTGCCGGGTCTCTACAGTCTCGACGCGGCCTCGCCCGACGAGCGCATTGCGCGCGATGTGTTGCTGGGACGGGTGGCGGGCGTACACGCGCCGGACGTGATCGTGGCGGTGGTGGACGCCACCAACCTTGAACGCAATCTCTACCTCGTCACGCAGTTATTGGAGACGGGACTCCCTTTAATCGTCGCGCTGACGATGATCGACCTCACCGAGCGCCACCAAAACGAGATTGACGCCGCGCGTTTGTCAGAGGCCCTCGGCGTGCCGGTCGTGCCCGTGGTGGCGAAGCAGCGGCGCGGGTTGGAACTGCTCGCGCAAACAATCATCACGGCGGCAGGCACAGCACACAGAGCGGGAGCGGGCTGGCGACTCTCGCCCGACGCCGAACGGGAGTTGACAGCTTTAGCCGATTCGGAAAACTTAACCCGGAGGGATTCGACTTTGAACGGCGGCAAGCGTTACCGCGCGTTGCTCGATCTCTACGGGGAAGAACTTCCGTCCGAGGCCGCGAGAGGCGCGGCTGTCGCCGGCGCGCGGGCGCGGCTCTCCGGGCGCGATCCGGCTTGGTGGCAAGAGCCGCTGCTGGCGCGCTACGATTGGATCGAACAAGTGACAGCGAAAGTGTCGGGCGAAGCGCCGAGCAGCGGCGCAATAGATGAGACGCGCCCCAACCACACCCGACGCATCGATGGAGTGTTGACGCACAAATGGTTTGGCCCCATCGCCCTGCTCCTTGTGATGACGCTCGTGTTCTGGGCGATCTTTTCGTGGGCGCAACTGCCAATGGATTTGATCGATGGCGGCTTCGGCCAACTGGGCGACTTCGTGCGCGGCCTGATTCCGCCCGGTCTGTTGACCGATCTGCTGGTGGACGGCGTGATCGCCGGCGTCGGCGGCGTGCTGGTGTTTCTGCCGCAAATTCTGCTGCTCTTCTTTTTTATCGCGCTGCTGGAAGACAGCGGTTACATGGCGCGCGCGGCCTTCCTGATGGATCGATTGATGCGCGGCGTGGGTTTGCACGGCAAGGCGTTCATGCCGCTCTTGAGTTCGTTCGCTTGCGCCATCCCCGGCATCATGGCGACGCGCACTATCGAGAACCCGAAAGACCGTCTGGCGACGATCATGATCGCGCCGTTCATGAGTTGTTCCGCCCGCCTGCCGGTCTATACGCTAATGATCGCGGCGTTCTTCACCGGGCAAAAAATCCTCGGCGTGCTGCCCATCGGCGTCGTGATCGTGATGTCGATGTACCTGCTCGGGCTGGCGGTGGCGGTGGCGGTGGCGTGGGTGCTCAAGCATACGATTCTAAAAGCTCCGCCGCCGCCGCTGGTGTTAGAGCTACCGCCCTACCGGATGCCCAATCTATTAAACGTCGCGCAGACGATGTACTCGCGGGCGTGGATGTTTGTGCGCCGCGCGGGTACGGTAATTCTCGCGATCTCGATTTTGCTGTGGGCGCTCGTGACGTTCCCGCGCGTCGAGACGGCGGCGGTGACACAGGGGGACGCGGTTGTAGTTAAGACCGATCAACTAAGCCAAAGTTATGCCGGGCGCGCCGGGCGTTTTATTGAGCCGTTGATCGCGCCGCTCGGTTTCGACTGGAAGATGGGCGTCGGGCTGATCGCCTCGTTCGCGGCGCGCGAGGTGTTGGTTTCGACTCTAAGCATCGTCTATCACGTGGACGCCGACGAGAATACCGATTCGCTGATTGGGGCGGTGAGAAACGCACGCCGGCCCGACGGGCGGCCGGCGTGGACGCCGCTGGTGGCCGTCTCGATGATGGTCTTTTTCGTGCTGGCCTGCCAATGCATGTCCACCGTCGCCATCGTGCGGCGCGAAACTAACTCGTGGCGCTGGCCGCTCTTCATGGTCGCCTACATGATCGCGCTGGCTTACGCCGCGTCATTCATTACCTATCAAGGCGGACGGCTGTTAGGTTTCAGTTAAAAATGCCGGACTGGCAAAGCATCGTCGTCGTGCTGATCGTGATTGCCGCTGCCCTCTACGCCGGTCGGCGCGCTTGGTCGCGACTGAGATCGTTTGTACCCAACAGCCACGAGACAACATTCCCAGAAAGCAGTTGCGGCAAATGCGAAGCGAAACAACCGCAACGCGACCACAACAACACGCTTCCCACCGTCAAAGTCCTCGTGCAGATCGAGCGTTCACTTTCTTCCCGACGTTAAAACACTTGATATTGAGTTGCGGAAGAAAGCGGGGTCGTTTAGCAGGCGGCAATAACATCGCGCCAGCAACCTACGCTCCGTAACGCCAGCGAACTTTTGCGGGGCGGGCTGAATGTTCAGGGGCGGAGCTAAGCCAAGCCGTCGCTAGATTTGACGCGCCGCGAATCAATTAACTGCAAGCGTTCAGCCGTCAGCTATCAGCTAAAACAAGATAACTCGCGCGCGACTCGGCCCCAGACACACGGCGCGAAGATGAACGAGCCGCATCGCACCTGATTGGCTGAGAGCTGAGAGCTGAACGCTTTTTACAACGTGAAGTTGAAGCTGACATAGCCGGAGACGCGCACTGGCTGGCCGTTGATCACCGTCGGGCGGAACTTCCAACGGCGCGCGGCGTCTTCCGCCACCCGGCGCAGCAACTCCGGGCCGTCCGTGCGCCGCACGGAGGCGATAGCGCCGGTCTCATCGAGTTGCAGATAAACAGTCACTTTGCCAAAGGCGCGTGCTGATCGAGCCGTCGGCGGATAAGGCGGATTAACCCGTTGCGTCGCTTTCGCGATTAACGATCCGACCTCGACGGGTTGCGCGGGAGCGTCGGCGGGGGCGGCGGTCGAAGAAGTCGCGCGCGGGACGGCGGCGGATGTGTTGGTGCTGGTTGGCTGGTTGGCGCTAACGATGGCTGCCGCCGGCGTAGGGCTGGGTGAAGGCTGCGCGATCACCGCCGCCTGTAGCGGCGGCGCTCCTGTCGTCGGGGGCGTCGTCGCGGGCGCATTTGCGGTAGCCGCACCGGAGGAGGCGTGCGCGTTGGCTGCCGCGACCGCCGCCGGGGTGGCGGCGGTCGCGCTCGGTGCGGAGACGCGCCGCTCCGTGCTGCCCATCATGTGCTGGCGCGCGTCGGCCACCGCGCGCTGCCACTGCGTGCGCTCGGCATCGTTGCGCGCGAGCCGTGTACGCAGGGCCGCCGCCTCTTCCAACAAAGCGGCCGACTCCAACCCTGTGCTGTTTTCACCTTGCAGAGTTTTGCCCTGCGCTATCACGCGCTCCAATAGCGTGCGAACCAAGTCGAGATCGCTGACGGCCTCCGCCGGCAGTTCGGCGTCGGTAATGTTGAGTCCGAAGACGCGGTAACGCTCGACGTGCGCCCGCACGCCGTTGATGATCTGACCGGCGACGGCGAAGTAAGCGCGCGTCGCCGCTTCGTCCTGCGCCGTGCGCTTACGGAACGCTTCGTTGAGCGCGCTTTCAGCGTAGGTGTAATCGGCTTGATCGAGATAGACACCGACGAGCAGCACCAATGCGATCTCGCGCACGGACGAATCCGCGACCGGCTCGCGCAGCAACGATTCCAGTTCGCTACGCGCGGCGGGCAGATTGCCGATTGCCGAGAGGGCACGGGCGCGTGTGATGCGCCGCCCGGTGGAATCCGCCGCCGCCTCGACGGCCAGTTGTGCGCGCAAGCCAGCTGCGGTTAAAAGCAGCAGACTCAGGCTGAGAATAGATTTCCCGGCGGACGAGAGTGTGGTGCTGAAGCGAATTTCCTTCATTTGTATGACTCCATAAAGATTAAGCGAGCTATTAAGCTCGCTTGAAGGGTGACTTCAGATTAGCGTGGGCATTATCCCCTTCAAGAGAGCTTCGATCAACTGCGGGGCGCGCGTTTCTTCCGCCCCGGCGTGGCTTTCTTCTTTCCCTTTGTTGGCGGCGGGCCGGCGGCGGCGTCGCCGGTGACAGCAGGCGTAAGCGCGAGGCTGCGCGCGACGCGCTCGCGATAGGCGCGCGCCTCGCGTTTGACGGCTGCCTCATTGAGCGTCAGCAATTGGCGGTCGCGCATCACGACTCGCCCTTCGATCACCACCGTCCGCACGTCCGCCGCCTTCGTCGCATAGACCAGTTGGGCGAAGATGTTATAGAGCGGCGTCTGATTCAGCGCGTCGAGATCGACGACGATCAGATCGGCCCGTTTGCCCGTTTCCAGCGAGCCGATCTCGTGTTCCAGATGCAGCGCCCGCGCCCCGTCTCTGGTCGCCATCTCCAACGCCTCGCGCGCTGAGACGACGCGCGGATCATTGCTGTGCAGCTTGTGAAGTTTGGCCGCCGTATCCATCTCTTCCCACATGCTGAGATCGTTGTTCGAGGCCGCCCCGTCCGTCCCCAAACCGAGACGGATGTTGGCGCGCAACATCTCTGGCACCGGCGCGACTCCCGACGCCAGTTTCATGTTCGACTGCGGGTTATGCGCGACGCCGACGCCGAATTTTTTGAGCAGTTCTATCTCTTCCGTGGTGATGTGGACGGCGTGCGCCGCGATCACGCGCTCACTCAAAAAGCCGATTCGCGCGAGGTAGTTGATTGGCGAGGCTCCGTGATCGCGCGTCACGTCGCTGACTTCCTTTTTCGTCTCGGCGACGTGGGTCACGATAGGCGCGCCCGTCCGCTCGGAGAATTTACTGATGGCTCTGAGGTGTTCTTCCGAGACGGTGTAGGGCGCGTGTGGCGCAATCGCCGGCGTGATGAGCGGGTGCTTTTGCCACTTGGCGACGTACCGCCCGGTGTAAGCCATCGCCTCTTCGTGCGTCTTGTTGTCGGCCACGGGAAAGTCGATCACGGTCTCGCCGAGCACGCCGCGGACTCCGGCTTTCGCCGTCTCGTCGGCGATGGCGTCCTCGAAGTAATACATGTCGCAGTAGGTCGTCGTGCCGCCGCGAATCATCTCAGCCAGACCAAGCCGGGTGCCGACGCGGACGAAATCCTCCGTCACATTTTTGGCTTCGGCCGGGAAAATATATTGGGTCAACCATTCGTTGAGATCGAGATCGTCGCCGAGGCCGCGAAACAGAGTCATTGGGATGTGCGTGTGGCTGTTAATCAACCCCGGCATGACCACGCGCCCGCGCGCGTTGATCACTTCGCGCCCGCGATATTTATTTTCGATCTCATCCCGGCGGCCGACGGCGATGATACGCCCGCCATTGATCGCGAGCGCGCCGTCCGCCAGCACTTGGCTGTCGGCGTCCATCATCACGACGGTGCCGCCGGTGACGACGAGATCGACCGATGTGGGAGCAGTCGTCATGGCATTTGAGAAAGGAGCGAGTGCGAGTGCGAGTGCGATGAAGAGCGCACTGAACGAACACGCGGCAAAGTGTTTGCTGTTCATCAATTCAGAATCTTAGAGTTGATTCAGTTTCGGAAGAATAGACAGGATTGACAAGATTAACAGGATAGGACGACCACTCAAGCCAACGCCTATTTTGGTAATCTTGTGAATCCTGTCCATTTGTTCTCCGCCGCTCTTTAAGAATGAAGAGACACTCTTCAGAGTCTCTGCGAAGTTG
>JACCRA010000371.1 GCA_013813825.1 Pyrinomonadaceae bacterium
AACTCGTAGAAACATTCGGAAGATGTCAGCAAAATTAGGCGAAATACTGGTTCGCGAAAATCTCCTGACCGCGCCCCAACTCCGCGAAGCCCTCGACCACCAACGCGAGCACGGCGGCCGCCTCGGCTACAACCTCGTCAAGCTTGGACTAATTTCCGACGAGATGGTGACGGCCGTGCTGGCGCGCCAGTACGGCGTGCCAAGCGTCAATCTCGACTTTTTCGATATCGAGCCGGCGGTGCTGCGCCTGATTCCGCGCGAGGTGGCCGAGAAATACTCTGTGCTACCCATCTCGCGCGCCGGCGCGACGTTGACGCTGGCAATGGTCGATCCCACGAACGTCTTCGCGATGGACGACATCAAGTTTATGACCGGCCTGAACATCGAACCGGTCGTCGTCTCCGAAGGAGGCGTGCGGGAGGCCATCGAGCAATATTACGGCAGCACCAAGTCCATCGAGCTGGCCGGCGCTGAAGACCTCGACGCCGTCGCGCCGCATGGCAATGGGAACGGCAACGGCTTCGGCATGAGCGCGGAAGCCGTCTCGCTGGCCCACTTGGATTTCGACGAAGAAGCAGCCGCCAACCTCGAAATCCTCGAGGACGAGGACGAGATCGACGTTGGACGTCTCGCCAGCATGAGCGAGTACGCGCCGGTCGTGCGGCTCGTCAACGTGCTGGTCGTGGACGCTCTCCAGCGCGGCGCTTCGGACATCCACATCGAACCGTATGAGAAAGACCTCCGCATCCGCTTCCGCATCGACGGCGTGCTCTACGACGTGATGCACCCGCCGCTGCGTCTGCGCGATCCGCTCATCTCGCGCATCAAGATCATGTCGAAGCTCGACATTTCCGAGAAGCGTCTGCCGCAAGACGGCCGCATCAAGATCAAGCTCAGGCATGAAGGTCGTTCGCGCGAGTTGGACTTCCGCGTCTCGTCGCTGCCGACGCTTTTCGGTGAAAAAGTCGTGATGCGCCTGCTCGACAAAGAGAAGCTGATGCTCGACAT
Organism: Pyrinomonadaceae bacterium; assembly: GCA_013813825.1. GTDB lineage: Bacteria > Acidobacteriota > Blastocatellia > Pyrinomonadales > Pyrinomonadaceae > JACCRA01. The sequence goes on from JACCRA010000371.1 coordinate 1,009, forward strand.
GACGAGGCTTGGCTTCGAGCAGGAGTCGCTCACCAAGTTCCAGCGCAACATCTCGAAGCCCTACGGGATGGTGCTCGTCACTGGTCCCACCGGCTCCGGCAAAACGAACACGCTCTATTCCGCGATCCAGTCTCTAAACACTTCGGAGACGAACATCATGACGGCGGAAGACCCGGTCGAGTTCAACATGGCGGGCATCAATCAGGTGCAGATGAAAGAGCAGATCGGCCTCAACTTCGCGGCCGCGTTGCGCTCGTTTTTGCGCCAGGACCCGAACATCGTCCTCGTCGGCGAAATCCGCGACTTCGAGACCGCCGAGATCGCCATCAAGGCTGCACTCACCGGCCACCTCGTCCTCTCCACCCTGCACACGAACGACGCGCCTTCCACCATCTCGCGGTTGATGAACATGGGCATCGAGCCGTTTCTTGTCGCCACCAGCGTCAACTTGATTCAGGCTCAGCGCCTCGTCCGCCGCGTCTGCTCCGAGTGCCGTGAGGAACATCCGACGCCGCCCGAGGCGCTCGTCGAAGTCGGCTTCACGCCGGACGAAGCGCGCAAGGCGAAAGTTTATAAAGGGCGCGGCTGTGCGCGGTGCAATAACACCGGCTACAAAGGCCGCATCGGCCTCTACGAAGTGATGGAGATCACGGACGACATCCGCGAACTGATCCTGATCGGGGCTTCGGCGCTCGAACTGCGAAAGCGCGCGATGGAGAGCGGGATGCTCAGTTTGCGCCAGTCGGGGCTGATCAAAATTAAAGACGGAGTGACTACACTCGACGAAGTCGTGCGGGAGACGGTGGCCTGAAAGTGAGGGACTTATGAAACGCACCGCGGTGCTCTCAATCTTGCTGATGCTGGGACTGGTCACAACCTCGCTGCCGCTGAGCGAGTCAATCGCCTATTGGAGCAACAGCGCGGAGGCGAAACGCCAACGGAAGCGTTACCGCCGCCACACGCGCGCGTGGTGGCGTCGCCGTCGCGCGCAGTTGCGTCGCCAGCGTGAGCGCCGGGAAGCGCGCGACCGGCGGCGGGATGAAGCGGCGCAACTTCTCCGGCGTTCGCACGGCGTCTTTGTCGCCCCTCGCGCCGCTAAAAGCGGCAGCCCGGCGACTTTAACCGCGTCGACACACGTCGCGCCGGCAGCGGTGAGCGTGGCGCTGCCCGTTCCCAACTCGTGGAGCGTGGTGGCGGGGATGAGCCGTCTGTCAGGCGAGACGAGATTCAACGTGAAGGCGAACGACGGACGGGTGAGCGGCACGGCGGCATGGTCGCGCGTCGCCGCGCTGCCCGATCAGACTTCGGTGCTCAGTCCGCGCACCAAACTTCTCGCCGGCGTCCCAACCACTTCGCTGCGCCGCATCGTGATCGACCGCATGATCGCCGCCGGCGGATGGGTGATCAACGACACGGAGCGGCAACTCGGCGGGCGCTCGGTGTTCGTCGTCTTCGCGCAGAGCACGGGGGCCGACGGTGCGCGCCAGAATTTGGCGTTCTACTTCACGGAGTTTGACGGGCAGATTTTCAGCCTCGCCACCACCGCGACCGCCAACTTCGCCGACCAACTCGCGGCGCAATCCGAACAGTTCGTCGCCGCCGTCCACGAACGCCGCCACAGCGCACAGGCCACGCGCTAAAACTCGAAGATGCTAGACGCTATAGCATTCAAGAAAAAGAAATGGACAGGATTGACAAGATAAACAGGATGAAGCAGTGGAGAGGCAGTGCGAAGCGTTCCTAATTATCTTGTCAACCCTGTTAAGGCTGTCCATTTCTTCCACGGTTCGGTTTAGCAACACCCACCTCAATCAAGGTACACGCGATGTCAGCGAACGAATCAACGCTTAACCAACTGACGCTTTCCGAACTGCTCAAAAAGCTGATCGAATTGGGCGGCTCCGATTTGCACGTAACGACGAACACGCCGCCGCAGGTGCGGGTGGATGGCGAGTTGCGCCCGCTCGATGGCTTCAAGACTTTAACCTCCGCCGACACCAAGCAATTGGCCTACAGCGTTTTAACCGACGCGCAGAAGCACCGTTTTGAAGAGCAGTTGGAGTTGGATTTTTCGTTCGGCGTCCGCAGTCTCTCGCGCTTTCGCGCCAACCTCTTCAACCAGCGCGGCGCGGTCGGCGCGGTCTTCCGCGCGATCCCTTACGAAATCAGATCGTTTGACAGCTTAGGGCTGCCCTCCGTCGTCGCGAAACTCTGCGACCGGCCGCGCGGTCTGATCCTCGTCACCGGCCCGACCGGCTCCGGCAAATCGACGACGCTCGCCGCGATGCTTGACAAGATCAACTGCGAGCGGCACGAGCACATCGTGACCATCGAAGACCCGATTGAGTTTCTGCACCAGCACAAGGCGTGCATCGTCAACCAGCGCGAAGTCGGGGCGGACACCAAAGGCTTTGGCGCGGCACTTCGCACGGCACTACGCCAAGACCCTGACGTGGTGCTGATTGGCGAGATGCGCGACCTTGAGACTATTGAATCGGCGCTCCGCATCGCCGAGACCGGGCACTTGACGTTTGCCACGCTGCACACCAACACGGCCGCCTCGACCATCAACCGCATCATCGACGTTTTCCCCTCGAACCAGCAGGCGCAGGTGCGCGCGCAACTCTCACTGGTGCTTGAAGGTATTCTCTGCCAGTCGTTGCTGCCGAAAGCCAACGGGAGCGGGCGCGTCGCCGCGCTCGAAATACTGGTCCCCAACAACGCGATCCGCAATCTGGTGCGCGAGGACAAAGTCCACCAGATTTACTCGATGATGCAGACCGGACAGGACAAGTACGGGATGCAGACTTTCAATCAAGCGCTGGCGACGCTCTATCACAAGCGCCAGATCACGCTCGAACTGGCGATGCAGCGTTCGCAGAACGCCGACGAATTGCGCGATCTGATCGAGCATGGGGCCGGCGTCAACCACGGCCACAACGGAGGCGGCAGCAACGGAATGCCACGTCCGACCACCAACACCAACGCCGCCCACCCTTCCCCCTACTCCCAGCCGCGCCCCATCGGCACGCGGCCCGGACCAAGATAAAGCAGAGGTCAGAGGTCAGAGGTCAGAGGTCAGTAACAACTTCTGCTCTTACTACTGACC
>JACCRA010000397.1 GCA_013813825.1 Pyrinomonadaceae bacterium
GTCTTCGAGAGTCCCGGCGCTTATGGTGGTGTCGAACTCTCGGCTGACGGGCAGCTGCTTGCTTTTAACTACAACGACGCCCGCACGCCCGACGATGTGTACATCGCCACCAGTGGGGGTAAAAACGTCAAGCGCGTTACCAACTTCAATCCGCAAATCAAAAGTTTCGCCGTCACGGACACCGACGTGCTCCGCTGGAAAAGCGCCGACGGCCTTGAGATCGAGGGCTTGCTCGTCAAGCCGCTCAATTATCAGGCGGGGCGGAAGTATCCGCTAATTCTGCAAATCCACGGCGGCCCCTACGCGCGCTTCGGTCGCGGCTTCAACACAAGGGCGCAGATTTTCGCTGCCCACGGCTACGTCGTCTTGCTGCCGAACCCGCGCGGCTCGGTCGGTTATGGGACCAAGTTCGCCACCGCTAACATCGGCGACTGGGGCGGCAAGGATTTTCAGGACATCATGTCCGGCGTCGATGAGACGATCAAAATGGGAATCGCCGACTCCGACAAACTCTTCGTGATGGGCGGCAGCTACGGCGGCTTTATGACCTTCTGGACGGTGACGCAGACCGACCGTTTCCGCGCCGCCATCGGCCATGCCGCGATCAGCGACTGGTACAGTTTTCACAGCCAGTCGGACGTGCCCGGCTTGATGGAATATGGCTTCGGTGGGACGCCGTGGACGGCGCGTGAGGTGTATGAGAAGTGGTCTCCGATCCGCTACGTGGATCGCGTCAAGACGCCTTTGATGATCACGCACGGCGAACAAGATCGCCGCGTCCCTATCGCTCAGGGCGAGCAGTTCTACCGCGCCTTACGCAAGCGCGGCGTCCCCGTCGTTTTTGTCCGCTACCCGCGCGAAGGCCACGGCATCACCGAGCCAAATCATCAGATCGACTTAGTCGGTCGTCAGTTGGAGTGGTTCGCCAAACACCTGAATCCGGCCGCCGCGTCGAACTGACAATTGGAAGCGTCCATCGCTCGTGGTCATCCGTAATCTTCAACCTCGAACTTGAGCTTAAAGGAAATTGAAGGAGCCATTGTTAATGGTCAAACTGAGCACTCGCCTCTCCGCCTGCGCGTTTATTTTCACCCTGTTAATGCTCTCCACGGCGCACGCACAACCGAAACCCACACCGACGCCGACGAAAGAAGGCTTAGTGTTGAAAGCCCTCCAATGGCGCGGCATTGGTCCCTTTCGCGGCGGGCGGGTGACGGCCGTGGCCGGCACGGCGTCGCAGCCGTTGGTTTACTATTTCGGCGCGACGGGCGGCGGCGTGTGGAAAACAGTTGACGGTGGTGTGAATTGGGAGCCAATCAGCGACGGCTTCTTCGGCACCGGCTCGGTGGGCGCGATTGGCGTATGCGAGGCTGATCCGAATGTGCTCTACGTCGGGATGGGCGAGTCGCCGGTGCGCGGCAACGTCTCGCACGGCGATGGAGTGTATAAGTCGTCTGACGCGGGGAAAACTTGGAAGCGCGTCGGCCTCGAAGACACGCGCCACGTCGGGCGCGTGCGCGTGCATCCGAGGAATCCGGACATCGTGTACGTCGCGGCGCTCGGCCATCTCTTCGGGCCGAACGAGCAGCGCGGCGTCTTCAGCTCGAAGGACGGCGGCAAGACGTGGGAAAAGATTCTGTACCGCAACGAGAAGGCGGGCGCGATAGACTTAATTCTCGATCCGACTAATCCGAACATCATGTATGCGGGCTTCTGGGAAGTCGTTCGCAAGCCGTGGACTTTGGAAAGCGGCGGAGAGAGCAGTGGCCTCTTCAAATCCACCGACGGCGGCGACACTTGGACGGAGATCACGCGCAACGACGGATTGCCGCGCGGCCTCGTCGGTAAAGTCGGCATCACGGTCTCGCCAGCGAACCCCGAACGTCTGTGGGCGATTGTCGAAGCCGAAGATGGCGGCGTCTTTCGTTCTGATAACGGCGGGCGGACGTGGACCAGAACGAATGAGCAGCGGAATCTGCGCCAGCGCGCTTGGTACTACACGCGCATCTACGCCGATCCGTCGAACCCAGAAACGGTTTACGTTCTCAACACCGGCTTCTACAAATCGAACGACGGCGGGCGCACGTTCACGAACATTCCTGTCCCGCACGGCGACAATCATGATCTCTGGATCGCACCGAACGACGCGAGCCGCATGATCAACTCCAACGACGGCGGCGCGAACGTCTCGTTCAACGGCGGGCGCACTTGGACAGAACAGGATCAGGCGACCGCGCAGTTTTACCGCGTCGCGCTCGACAACGATTTCCCGTATCACATTTATGGCGCGCAGCAAGACAACTCGACCGTCAAGATCGCTAGTCGCACGACCGACTTTGCCATCACCGCGCGCGATTGGTACGGCGTGGGCGGCGGCGAGTCGGGCTGGATCGCCCCTTCGCCGAAGGACTCGAACATCGTTTTCGCCGGCAGCTATGGGGGCTTGATCACGCGCTACGATCACCGCACCGGCCAGCAGCGAGACATTACTGTTTGGCCCAATAACCCGATGGGCGCGGGGGCTGAGGCGATGAAGTATCGCTTCCAGTGGAACTTTCCAATCCTGTTTTCGCCGCACGATCCGAACTCGCTCTACGCCGCCGGCAACGTCCTTTTCAAATCCACGAACGAAGGCCAGAGCTGGACGGCGATCAGCCCCGATCTCACGCGCAACGACCGGACCAAGCAAGGAGCATCCGGGGGACCAATCACGAAAGACAACACGAGCGTCGAGTATTACGGTACGATTTTCACCGCGATGGAGTCGCCGGTGAAGGCGGGTGTCATCTGGGCGGGAGCGGACGATGGACTCGTCCACGTCACGCGCGACGGCGGCGGTCGTTGGGAGAACGTCACGCCGAAGGAAATGCCGGAGTGGATTCAGATCAACTCGCTCGACGCCTCGCCGCACGACGCCGCGACAGCCTACGTCGCCGCCACGATGTACAAGTGGGATGACTTTAAGCCTTATCTTTACAAGACGAGCGACTCTGGCAAGACGTGGCGTAAGATCACCAACGGCATCCCCGATGGCGCGTTCACCCGCGTCGTCCGCGAAGACCCGAACCGGCGCGGCCTGCTCTATGCCGGCACCGAGACGGGCATGTACGTCTCCCTTGACGATGGCGAAAACTGGCAGCCACTCCAACTCAATCTGCCCGTCGTCCCCGTCACCGATCTAGCCGTCCATAAACGCGACAAGGATTTGGTTGCGGCCACACAGGGGCGGTCGTTCTGGATCATCGACGATCTCTCAGTGCTTCATCAGTTGGTTGATATGAAAGCAGCGACAACCGCCGCCGCTGCTGGCGAGTCGCGCCTCTTCAAGCCGGAAGACGCCTACCGGATGCCGGGCGGCGGCGGTTTCCCGCTCCCGGCCAACGCGACCGTCGGGCGCAACCCGGCTGGCGGCGTCGTGGTTCACTACTTCTTGAAGAGCAAGCCGGCGACCGACGTGGCGCTTGAGTTCCTTGATGCCAACGGCAAGTCGATTCAGAAGTTCACGGCCAAAGCTCCCGCGCCGCAAGCCTCGCCCGTGCCGCCCGGCGCGGCGCGCGTGACCACTCCGCCCGAACAGCCGCAAGCCCCGTCCGGCGAAGAATCATCCGTTTTCGCCGGAGGCGGCGGCGGGCCGCCCCGCGTCGGGACAGAGGTGGGCATGAACCGTTTCGTCTGGGACATGCGCCACGCCGAAGCCACGCGCTTCCCCGGCCTGATCCTCTGGGCCGGCGAGACACGCGGCCCGCGCGTCGTCCCCGGCGCTTATCAAGTTCGTCTGGTTGCCGATGGCAAGCCGTTGACCGAGACTTTCACCATCCTGCCTGATCCGCGCGTCAATACGCCGGTGGCGGATTATGCTAAACAACTCGAACTGCTCTTGAAGATTCGCGACAAGCTGACCGAGACGCACAACGCGATCATCTCTTTGCGCGAAGTCCGGCGGCAGGCGGACGACGTGGCAAAGCGCGTGCAAGGACAGGGGAGCTTCAAGGTCGTCACCGACGCGGCGAAGTCTCTCAACGAGAAGCTGACAAGCGTGGAAGAGACGCTCTACCAAACAAAGAACCAGAGCAGCCAAGACCCGCTCAACTATCCGATTCGCCTCAACAATAAACTGGCCGCGCTCGCCGGCGTCGTCGCCAGCGCGGACGCCACGCCGACCGACCAGGCGAACGTGGTTTACCAAGACTTGGTCGGCCAGATCGACGCGCAACTCCGGGAGTTCGAGCGGATCATGAAAACCGATCTGCCCGCCTTCAACCAACTCGTGCGCGAGCAGAACATCCCGGCCGTGATCGTGAAGCCGTCTGGTGGAAACAATTGATACAAATGATGAATGCGAAATGATGAATGAGTCAGTACCGGGAGCGGTTAGCGACGGGGTCAGCCGTGCCCGACCACGCCCGTTGTTGCGATGGAAGCGCACCACGCCGTCGCTACCGCTCCCGGTACTGACCGTGCCTCATGTTTCGTGCCGTGATCGTCGATGTTCAATCCCGACATTTTCCAACTCAGCCCGGAAGTTGAAGCGGCGCTCGCCGAAAAGCGGCCCGTCGTTGCGCTCGAATCGACTGTCATCGCGCATGGGCTGCCGCGACCACTTAATCTTGAGACGGCGCGGCGTCTCGAACAGTTTGTCCGCGCGGAGGGCGCGACGCCCGCCACGATTGCGATCATCGAAGGCAAAATTTGCGTCGGGTTGGGCGG
>JACCRA010000426.1 GCA_013813825.1 Pyrinomonadaceae bacterium
GGCGGCGTGCGCGCCCGCGTTGACGACGACGCGCCCGCGCACGCCCGCCGCGTAGGCGATCCAGCGGCGCTTCCCGGCCATGCGTGAAGTGGACATGAAAACGGTGCCAACTGCCTCACCGTTGAAGACGCGATCCAGCGTGTCCGGCTTTTTGCCGTTAGCGATCACAGCCACGCCGCCGGCCTGCATGGCGATCTCCGCCGCTTCAAGTTTCGTTAGCATACCGCCCCGCCCCGTGGGAGAAGTTCCGGTAGCGAGGGCTTTTAACTCCGGCGTAACTTCCGCGACGAAAGGAATCACCATCAGCCCTTCATCGTCCGCCGCGCGGAACGACACGTCGGGAGATTGGTGAACGAGCAGCCCGTCAACGTCGGACAAGAGTACGAGCGCGTCGGCTTCCAACTTGCTCATCACGAGCGCGGCGAGGCGGTCGTTATCGCTGAAGACGCGCCCCGCCCCGTCATGGCCGACGTATTCCAGTTCAGCGGTCGAGACGGTGTCGTTCTCGTTGACGACGGGCACCACGCCGAACTTCAGCAGCTTCTCCATCGTGCGTCGCAAGTTGGAATAGCGCCGCCGCTCGGTGAAATCGCCTTCGGTCAAAAGCACCTGCGCGATCTTCACGTCGTAGGCGCTGAACAGCTTTTCGTAAGCGTGCATCAGCAAGCTTTGTCCGACGGCGGCGCACGCCTGCCGCACCGCCATGTCGCCGAGGCGCGCGCGCGCCAGTCCCAACCGCCCCGCGCCGAGGCCGACCGCCCCGGACGAGACCAGCAGCACCCCTCGCCCTTCCCGCCGCAACCCGGCCACGGAGCGCACAATCGGGGCCACACGCTCCGCGCACACCTCGCCTCCCGCGCCCGTCACCACGCTCGTGCCGAGTTTGATGACCGCGCGGCGGGCGTTGCGGAGACGCCGCTGCCGCTCACTTTGCAGTTCGTTGACTTCCATCTTCATCCAAGTGACGAGCAAGAATGTTCAGACACGCCTTTCTCAAGTCAGGAAGCGCGACGGCATCTGAGCCGTCCGCCTCTCATTTTAACCCTTCGTCCTTTAACAACTGTACGAACTTTTGCGCCGCCGTGCCGAGCGTGCGGTCGCTGCGGTAGATGACGCCGACGGTGCGTTCCCACTCTGGTTCGGCCAGCGCGACAACGGAAAGTTGGCCGCTGCGCTGCTCGTCCACGACGCTCGGACGCGGCACGATGGCGAGGCCGAAGCCGACCTCGACGGCGCGCTTGATGGTCTCGATATTATCGAACTCGGCGACGCGCCGCACCGTCACGCCGTGCGCGCGCAGAATGCGGTCGGTCGCTCGTCTGGTCGGGATGTCGCGCTCGAAAAGCACGAAATCCTGATTATTAAGATCGCCCGCGCGAATCTTTTTCTGTTTGGCGAGCGGATGCTGCGGCGGGCAAATCAACACCAGCCGGTCGCCGCCGATCAGCACTACTTCCAGACCGCGCTTTTTCTCCGGGAAGGCGACCAGGCCCAACTCGACCTCGCCTTCCAGCACTTCGCGCACGATCCGCGTCGTGCGCGAATATTCAAGATCAATTTTCGCCTCCGGGTACAGCGCCATGAAGCGGCGCACAACCGGCGGCAGTTCGTGCAGCCCGATGCTATAGACAGTGGCGACGCGCACCGTGCCGCCGATTGTTCCCGTCATCGTCCGCATTCGCTCTTCGAGTTGCCGGTAAGAGGCGACGACTTGTTTACTCTCTTCGTAGAACGCCGCGCCCGGTTCGGTTAAGCGCACTTCGCGTCGCCCGCGCACGCGCTCCAACAGTTTGCGCCGGTACTTTTCCTCCAAGCCTCGCACCTGTTGGCTGACAGCCGATTGAGTAACGAAGTTAGTTTCGGCCGCCTGCGAAAAACTCTTCGTCTCCACGAGATCACAAAATATTTTAAGGGTTTCTATTTGCACGATTTGATTATAAGTTTATCTCACGACTCGTCGCAAGATTTTTCATTTTACCTTATATCAACAAGGCTTTAGAATGCGAGTTTAGATTAGGCGGATTGGGCGGCACAGGCGGACGGCGCATTGCTTTTCCGGCTTTGCTTTATATAATCGTCCGCGTCCCACAGCAAGTTGTCTGGCGCGTGCTCTTCCAACGGCGAAACCCACGCCGTTCGTGAACAGCACCCGGTGTTCGTCTCGGCGAAGGAGGAGCTTTCTCAAGTTATGGCCGTCCGTCTCAGTAGAACATTCGTACTCCGCAAGCTGCATCAACTGTCCGGAATCGTGCCTCTCGGCCTCTTCCTGTTGGAACATTTCTACACTAACTCGAAGGCGCTCGACGCTAAGAACGGGATGAACAGTTTTAATCAGGCAGTCGGCGATTTGCAGTCGATCCCTTACATTCTCTTCGTCGAGATCGGCGGCATCTTTATCCCTCTGCTCTATCACGCCATTTACGGCATGTTTATCACTTTCGAGGCGCGGCCGAACAACCTCGCGTATCCGTATCCGCGCAATTGGTTCTACACCATCCAGCGGCTGACGGGCGTGATTCTCTTCTTTTTCATTCTCTTTCACGTCCTCAATTTCCGCTTCGGTTTGATTCCGGGCTTGAACGAAACCTCTGTCGCGCACGCTCCCGATCAGGCTTTTCAAATCGTCTCGCGTGAATTCAACATGTGGCCGATCATGCTGATTTACATCGTCGGCATCACGGCGACGGTGTGGCACTTTGCCAACGGCATCTGGCTCTTCGCGGTTGATTGGGGCATCGTCATCGGCGAGCGGGCGCAACGCCTGATGGGCTACGCCTGCATCGCTTTCGGAGCCTTCCTGCTCGCGGTCGGCATCAACGCGATGGTCGCCTTCATTCGCCCCGGCGGATTGCTAGGAGGGTTACTCTAACTGCGATGGGCGAAGTCCGCACACCAGTATTACTAACCAATGCCTTCGACGAGTCGCTGGCACGTCGTGGGCGATTGGCTACTGATCAGATTCGGAAGTATGAAGCTGACGCGCTGGTTGATACCGGTGCGGTGCGGTGTGTCCTGCCGCCGCATGTTGTTCAACAGCTAGGCTTGGAGATTCGCGGCCAGCGTGTAGCCGAATATGCGGACGGGCGCAAGGAATCAGTCGGCGTCACTGAGCCGGTCATAATCGACATTGATGGGAGAGACACCTTAGAAGAAGCTCTCGTGCTTGGCGATGAAGTTTTAATCGGTCAGACAGTGCTTGGGAAATTGGATTTACTGGTTGACTGCGTGCGACACAAGTTGATTCCAAATCCGGCGCACCCTGACCAGCCGGTGACGAAAGTTAAATAAGGAGACACAAGCGAGATGGCACATGCCGGACAGAATGGCATCAGGATCGCGATTGTCGGCGGCGGCCTCGCGGGACTCGCGGCGGCGATGAAGATCGCCGAAGGCGGCCATCAGGTCGATCTCTTCTCAGTGGTCCCCGTCAAGCGCTCGCATTCGGTCTGCGCGCAAGGCGGCATCAATGGCGCGGTCAATACCAAAGGCGAAGGCGATTCGACGTGGGAACACTTCGACGACACCGTCTATGGCGGCGACTTCCTCGCCAATCAACCGCCCGCCAAAGCGATGTGCGAGATGGCCCCGGCGATCATTTATCTGTTCGACCGGATGGGCGTTCCCTTCTCGCGGACGAAGGAAGGTTTGCTCGACTTTCGTCGCTTCGGCGGCACGAAGCACCACCGCACGGCCTTCGCCGGAGCCTCGACCGGGCAACAACTGCTCTACGCGCTCGACGAGCAGGTGCGCCGTTACGAAGTCGCCGGCACGGTTAACAAGTATGAGCATTGGGAAATGCTCTCGCTCGTGATGGACGACCATCAAGTTTGTCGTGGCCTCGTCGCGATGGATCGCTCGACTTTGGAAGTTAAAGCCTTTCCCGCTGATGCGGTGATTATGGCGACGGGCGGCCCCGGCTTGATCTTCGGTAAGTCAACCAACTCAATGGTCTGCACTGGCAGCGCCGTCTCGGCCTGTTACCAGCAAGGCGCGCGCTACGCTAACGGCGAGTTCATCCAAGTCCACCCGACCTCGATTCCCGGCGAGGACAAGCTACGTTTGATGTCCGAATCCGCCCGCGGCGAGGGCGGTCGGGTGTGGGTGCCGCGTCAACCGAAAGACCAGCGCGGGTCGTCGTCGATCCCTGAGGGTGAGCGTTGGTATTTTCTCGAAGAGAAATATCCGGCCTATGGTAACTTGGTCCCCCGCGACATCGCGACGCGCGAGATTTTTCAAGTCTGTCTCGACGGCTTCGGCGTCGCCGGTGAGAATCAGGTCTATCTCGATCTGACGCATCTTCCGGCGGAGACCTTAGACCGCAAGCTCGGCGCGATCTTGGAAATCTACGAGATGTTTGTCGGAGACGATCCACGCCACGTCCCGATGCGAATTTTCCCCGGCGTCCATTATTCGATGGGCGGCCTGTGGGTGGATCACGAGCAGCGCACCAACATCCCCGGCTTGCTCGCCGCCGGCGAGTGCGACTATTCCATCCACGGCGCGAACCGTCTGGGTGCCAACTCTTTGGTGAGTTGCGTCTATGGCGGTTTCATCGCGGCCCCGGCGGCGATTGAGTATGCGAAGAACTTAGAGCGCAACGGCGCTGACGGCTCGAAGATTTACGACGACGAGGCCGGACGCCAGCAAGAGATTAATGCTCAACTCATTAAGCAGAGCGGTACGGAGAATCAGTATGTGCTTCATGAGGAGATGGGCAAATGGATGACTGATAACGTCACCGTCGTGCGCTACAACGACAAGTTGCAGGCCACGGACCACAAGCTCGTCGAACTGTTGGAGCGTTACCGGCGCATCTCGATCAACGACTCGAACATGTGGGCGACGCACGCCCTGCCGCACGCGCGCCAACTCTGGAACATGCTGGAACTAGCGCGCGTCATCACGCTCGGCGCGCTTAACCGCGACGAGTCGCGTGGCGCTCACTACAAGCCTGACTTTCCGAACCGCGACGACGAGCGATTCCTGAGAACAACCATCGCCGAGTATTCCGGGGAGGGGCCGGTCTTGTCTTACGAGGCGGTGGACGTGACGCTCGTCACGCCGCGCAAGCGCGATTACAGCAAAGGCAAACAGGAAAAGGCGACAGCGGCGGTCTCCGGCGCGGCGCAGGCTTCCGGGTTGCCCGTGACGGACGGCGCGACGCAACCGGCAAGCGGTTGGGAGCAGAAACCGCAAGACTTAACCGGCCCGGCGGTGTGGAGCCAGAATAAGGAGCAAGTGCGCGACGTGGATCACGGCGAGGCCGAGACGCGCCGCGAACAAGGCAAGTCACTTGAAGATGCCGGCGGCAAGAATCCCTCATCAGAGCCATAGAGGTGAGTGGTCATATCAACTCAACGAAGTCGGATCATGAAAAGAGAGATGACGCTGATTTACTGGAAAGCAGAGCAGTTCTGGCTCGGCAAGCTGCTTGAGCATCCTGAGATCATGACGCAAGGCGAGGCGTTGGAAGAATTGGAAGAGAACATTAAAGATGCGTACTTACTGATGGTCATGGACGATGTGCCCGCCGAATATCGAATGAAAGAGATCGCGCTATGAAGCGTAGCGCGCTGATCCGCGAACTCTTGGCGGCAGGCTGCGTTT
>JACCRA010000431.1 GCA_013813825.1 Pyrinomonadaceae bacterium
GAGCGGATCGTCGAGACGGCGAAACTCGCGCGCCTCGCGCCGGAAGTTTACGTCTATTACGAACTGCTCAAGGCGCTCAGGGAGTACGGCGGCTACCGCGACGGCGATTGGGACCACCCGCCGCCCGACGGCGACTCAGACACGCTTTACGTCTTCCCCTTCGACTGGCGGCGCGACAACGTCGAGACGGCGCGCGAACTCGTCCGGCGCATCGAGGATTTGAAGCGGAAACTAAATCGCCCCGACTTGCGCTTCAACCTCGTCGCGCATTCAATGGGCGGCCTCGTCGCGCGCTACGCCGCGCGCTACGGCGACGCGGATTTACCGCCCGCCGGACAACCGCCGCAGGTGACGTGGGCGGGCGCGAGCGGCATTAATAAAATTTTCATGTTCGGGACGCCGAACGAAGGCTCGGCCGAGGCGCTCGCCACGTTGCTCGACGGCTATTCGATTCAGGAAGGCTTGCGCCGCCGCCTGCGCCTCTTGAACAAGCTCTCGCGCGAGGACGCCATCACCATCCCCTCGATCTTCCAACTGCTGCCGCACGGCCGCGCGGCGCACTTTCTCGACGAAAACCTGAATGCGCTGGAAATCGATCTCTACGATCCCGAAACGTGGCGGCGTTATGGTTGGTCCCCACTGGTGCAGCCGGACTACCGCGCCCGCTTCGTTCGCGGCGAGATGCGCGACGAGAGCGCCGTGCTCGCGAGCGACGGCCGCGCCGAGACGCTCGACGCCTACCTCGCCGCCGCGCTCGACCGCGCCCGCCGCTTTCACGAATCGCTCGATGTGTTTCCGCCCGCCGGCCAGTCGCCCGTCCCGCTCTACGCCTTCGGCGGCGACTGCGAAGAAACTTTAGCCGCGCCCGTCATTCTCCGCGACGCCAAAAAGAATCGCTGGCTAACGCTCGTCTCCCCGCGCGAACTGCGCGCCCCCGGCGGTCAAAAGTTTTCGCGCAAACAAGTGACCGCCGCGATGTACGAGCCGGGCGATGGCCGCGTCACCCGCCGCTCGCTGCTCGGCGAAGGACTCGCCGCCACACGCAACAGCGCCCTCATCGACACTCCGCTTCCCATCGCCTATGCTGTCTTCGCCTGCGATCTGCACAGCGACTTGCAGAATAACCAGAATCTGCAAGACAACGCGCTGACGGTGCTAGTGAATGAAGTGGTGAAAGAGTAGAGGGTTGGCAAGAGGGAAGCTATGAAGGGATCGTTCAGGATGAATCAGAGAAAAGTGTGCGTATCCAAGAGCAGTCTCAAGGCATCTACTCCTTGAAATCTTCTAAATGAGCCTGATCGTCAGTATGCATAATCAGCTTGCCTCTGGCGCTCCCCGGTTTCCGCGGCTGACGCACGGCGGCGGGAAATTGTCCGATCAGCCGTGCCACGGGGCGCTCATTCTGAATGATCAGTACTTCCTTGCCGGGGCCGAGTCTGGCAATCAACTCCGCCAGTCGAGCCTGAGCTACTTCGAGAGTAACTGTTTCTGACATTGCTTTCTCCTGATCAAACCGTCGGGCCAGACTGCTCCCTACCCGGCGCTTCCACAAGTTTAGTGACATCGGATGAGACCTTACAATATGGTCTTTACTATCTAGGCAGTGTCGTTGCAGTCTTGGAAACGATTAGCGGCTGGGCTTCTAATTCTCGGCGATAGAAAACGCGCGGTTGCTGTACGCTCCTGCTTTTGGGGCCTTTGATCTTCTCCTCGCCTTCGACAAAGGCCATATTTAATCCGCGGCCGCGTAATGCGCTGAGCATCAATTCCTCTTGTAGCTTCGGCACGCGCTCTGTCGCATAGTTAAGCCATTCGCGTACTAGCACCTCAGCATCTTTGGGATCGTCATCCGCCGCATTCTTCTTCAGCCCTTCCTCAATTAGAGCATAAGTGAGAAAGCCGTGGCCGAAACGTGCTGCTTCCTGTGCCGCTTGATAACTCTGCGCGGCCGTCAAGATATACATCCCTTTTTCGTAGGCCAACTGCGCCAGCCCTTTTGAGTTCATCGGCCCGCGGCGCTTCTCCTCCGCCTCTAACGCCTGCCCGGAGTTGCACGCGTCGATGACAAGTAGCAGTTGTCCAGCGTCCATCTTTTCAAAAGCTTGTGTCAACTCTCGGTCAGAGATGCTGTGCGTCAGGATGTTCCGCAAGCCATCGGCGTCCAACCGTGTGCGGCTGCCGGTGTAGCCGAGGTCGTGCGGCAGCAGATAGAACTGATTACCGTGCGCCGTGCCGTGCCCGGCGAAGTAGATGATGACCCAATCTTCGGGCTGAATCTGAGAAGCTAACCGCGCGAGCCCTCGGAGGATATTAGCTTTTGTCGCCTCAGCGTCATAAAGGGCGATAACTTTTGTCTGTTCGTAGCGATGCAGCCCTTCCTGCTGCCGGCGCACTTCGGCGCTGAAGTCTTGAGCATCAGCCACGGCGTATTTGAGGTCGTACTGTGGATTGGCGTATCTATTGACGCCCACAGCTAAGATGTAGGCAGTGCCTTTACGTCTGAGGCTGTCTGCGCCGCTGATGACGAGCGTCGCATCTACGCTCTTGACGTTATCTCTGTTGAAGGCATAAGCGGTCAGCCGATTTTCTCCGGCAACAATTGGCAGAGTCGCTTCAAGGGTTGCGCCGCTTTTTCCATTTGGCAGATCGCCCTGCCAGACACGAACAAGGGAGCCATTACGAAACAGGCGCACGTCCTGTGCACCAGCAGTCACGTTGGAGACTGCAATCTTAACGGTTATGCGACGAGTGGTGATTGGTGTCGTAAGGGTCTGCTGACCGGAGAGTGTCAATTGTAAATGAGGTAGTCGCCGGTCTTTCTGTGAAATATCCTTGGGCGCTTTGGGTGCTTTGCCCGTCAAGCTGTCGGCGAGCAGCCCGGGATAGTAGAAATCACTGAAATATGCTTCAACCGGAGCATAGTCGAAGGTGTTTTGCGGAGCGCGCCAGATCAACTTATTCAACGCTGAGGGTGAACCATCAAAGAGACCATCCGGTGCCACGACAGCCCACTCATTCTCGTCAAGCGAGATCAGACTGGCAAGCTCTTCACCGCTATTTGTATCCGCTATTTTAATGGTTCCATCCATGCCACCGCTGGCGAAAGTCTTATTATCAGGACTAAATGCGACTGAAGTAAAATAATTGGACTGTCTTTCGAGGGAGCTTAGTTGTGCGCTGGTTGCAACGTCCCACAGCTTAATTGTTTGATTGCTCATGCTGGCAAGCTTCTGACCATCAGAACTGAAGGCGACTGCGAGAATCCTATCGCTGTTCCCCGCGAGTGAGCGCAGGTGCGTGCCGGTCGCGACATCCCAGAGCTTGATTGTCTGGTCAAAACTGCCGCTCGCCAGCATCTTGCCGTTAGAACTGAATCCGATTGGCCCAATACCGCTTTCGAGCGAGCTTAGTTGTGCGCCAGTTGAGATGTTCCACAGCTTCACTGTTCCGTCCCTGTCACCACTAGCGAGGGTCTGACCATCAGGACTGAAGGCGACTGATGTGGCAGCCCTACTGTGTCCCTTCAGCGATCTTAATAGTTCGCCGGTTGACACGTCCCACAACTTAACCGTGCCAGTGCCAGTGCCGCCATCCGCGCCACTCCCGGCGAGGGTTTTGCCATCAGGACTAAATCCTATTGATAAAGTGCCGCCATCATCTCCTTTGAGCGTGTGCAGTTGTGTGCCGGTTGAGACATCCCATAGATTTACGGCCTCACCTATACTCGCACTGGCGAGCATCTTACTGTCCGGACTGAAGGCGACTGAATAGTCACTTAGTGTGAATATAACAGTATGATCAGCATGTCCTTTGAACGAACGCACCTGCATTCCGGTTGAGATATTCCACAACTTAACTGTCCCATCTAAACAAGCACTGGCGAGCATCTTGCCATCAGGACTATATGCGACTGCTTCAACGCCGCTAGCGTGTCTTTTAAGTGAACGTAGTCGGGTGCCGGTTGAAGCATCCCATAATTCAACCTCTCCACCGCCCGTGGTGTTGAAAGTCTTATCTTTAACCTCCGCTGCCATGCCAGCCGTGGCGAGCATCTGACCTTCAGGACCGAACGCCATTGAAAAAATAATCCCCTTGGGTCCTTGAAACGAACGTCGTTTGACGCCAGTTGAGACCTCCCATAAGTCAACTCTTCCGTCTCGAGTACTGCTAGCGAACGTCTTACCCTCAGGGCTCAACGTGATTGCCGAGACCTCCATAGAATTGCTGGCAATTGTCCGTAACTCCGCGCCCGTCGTGACATCCCACAGCTTAACTATGCGATCAGAACTGCTGCTGACGAGCGTCTGACCATCTGGACTGAATACAACCGAATTGACATCGCTGACATGTCCTTTGTAAAAGCGTACTTGCTTACCTGTCGGAATCTCCCACAGGTTGAGTCTCCCGCCTGTATTTCCGTTCGCGAGCATCTTACCTTCTGGACTGAATGCGAGTGATAAAACCCGACATCCCAAACATTCTTCGAGCGAGCGCAGGTGTGTGCCCGTTTTAGAATCCCATAACTTGATAGTATTTTGACTTCCTGTTGCTATTGTTTGACCATCACCGCTGAAGGCTAGTGATTCAACCCGGTACTTACTCACCTCAAGGGAATGTAGTTTTGCGCCAGTCGTGACATCCCACAAGTCAACTTTGCCTTCTCCAGTGCCACTAGCCAACGTCTTACCGTTAGGGCTAAAGACGATTGCCGACACATCGATACTACTAAGTGTCCGTAACTCCACGCCCGCCGTGACATCCCATAGCTTAAGCTCCAAACTGCTGGCAGCCAGTGTCTTGCCATCGGGGCTGAGTGCGAGTAGTAGGATCGGGCCGGTATGTCCCGTTTGCACGATCAACTCCGGCTTTTGTGCGAAGATGGTGATAGCAGCAAGGAGGAGCAGCAAAGAAATACACATTAAGAGTTTGAGGGAGGACTTCATCCGAGGCTCCTTAAGCTTTGTCGTTCAGAGGGATTAAATACGTGGTTAGCTCAATCTGCTGGCGGAAATTTACAGACCTACGACAAGTGTTGATAATTACCGATCAGCAATGCCAATCACTCTCGGGGGCGTAACTTCAAACCGCAGGGTGTTTCACCTTACCGCTGTTAGTTTATGACATGGAGAATATTATGAAATTTTTGAAGAATGCTTTTTGGCCGGTTGTCGGGTGCCTATTGTTATCAGCTTTGGTTTCTCTCGATGCGAGTGCTCAAACAAAGTCTCAGCAGCATCGAAAGCCATCGGTGAAGGTTGTTAATTGTAAAGACGGTGACTATGGCTGTTTCATCCAAGCCGCGAATACCTGCCGGAAAGCAAAACTCAGGAGTACTGATTCTAATAATATTGGTTCTCTTATGATAACCGTAACATACTACTCCGAAATCAGGGGCCGACAAAAAGGCAAATGCACTTTCTATACCAAATTAGAAGAAGAGGATATCAAGTATGACGAAGCACTTATCCGCAGTTTGAAAGAAGAAGGCAAAACGCCACAAGAAATAGAGCAGGCTGAACTAGACGCAAATAAAGCTGCCGACGAGACAGAAGGCCGGGACGGAGTTTGCTCGTTCACAACCGAAAAGCTTGTAACTTTGCTTAAGGAGCGGAAAGAGATGAGCAGGTTCGATAGCAAGGATTGGAAAGATTGTCGGGGAACAATGTTCAACAACAGCTTTACTTTGACGGTACCACTTTCGTCAAAGCCCCCGAAAGAGCAACCATAAATCTGAACGCGCGAGCGCGGATTCAAGTTGTAAGTGCAACTTTGAACTTGGTCAGTGAAGGGATTTAGTCTCGACTCGATAAAGTTCCGCGAGGTCAGCGTTGAGCATCACTTTCTGATCGCGGATCAGATAAATTCTGTGTTCGATCAGTTCAACCGGCACAAGGAGTTGTGCGGTCATTGGCACAGTGTTCTTTGTCGGCATCAAGTTTAAGTTTCTTCGCTCACTGCCCCGCCAGCGCGAGGGACTGCACGCGAGCGATGATGTCGTCCAGATTTACGTCAATTGATTCTTTCTTCGCGCGGTCGAAGAG
>JACCRA010000434.1 GCA_013813825.1 Pyrinomonadaceae bacterium
TTCGGCTTCGCCCATCTCGCGTCATTCTTATTGCTCTGCCTATTTCATTTGGGAGTCGTAAAACCGATGAAGCTCTCTCACGCCCAGAAAGCCATTGCGCTTCTGGCTTTTTTAGTTGCCACGACGATGTCCGGCTGCGGGTTGGTCAACAGCTTGCGCGCCAAGAATGCGTTGAATGAAGGAGCCCGGGCTTATAAGTCTGGAAACTTCCAAGAAGCCGAGCAGCATTTTAAGCATGCGCTGGAACTAAGCCCCGACACGAAAAACGCCCAGTTCTTCGTTGCGCGCTCTCTCCACGCGCAATATCGCCCCGGCGTCGAGGCGGATCAGAACGTCGCCAAAGCGCGCGAAGCAATTGCCGCCTACCAGCAAGTGCTTGACAAAGACCCCACGAGCGACGAAGCCTACAATGCGATGGTCTATCTCTACCGTCAGATTAAGGATGAGCAAAAAGAGCGCGAATTTTTGACCGCCCGCGCCACCGGAGCCAACAGCCCGCCGGATAAACGCTCGCAGGCTCTGACCGTACTCGCCAGTAAAGAGTGGAACTGCTCTTATCAGATTACCGAGCAGAAAGAAGTCAAGACTACTGTCAAGGAAGACAACAAGAGTTTCATCAAGTACAAAAAACCGGTGAAAGAGGAAGACTTCCAGCAGGCGAAGAAGTGCGTTACCGAGGGGATGAAACTGGCCGAGCAGGCCATCAGCCTCGATGCCAACAGCGAGCAAGCGTGGTCGTTTAAAACCAACTTGCTGCTGGAAGCGGTTAAGCTCGACGAGATGGAAGACAACAACGACGCTAAAGCCGAGCATCAGAAACAGGTTGAAGCCGCTCAGAAGCGCACGATGGAGTTAAACGAAATCAACCGGAAGAAGCGCGAAGCGGAAGAAGAGAAAGCCAAAGCCAAAGAAGACGCCAGCTAATTTAGCCCACAATTTAAGTGGCAACAGGCGGCCTGCCGCCGTCTGCTCGTTCCAAACCCAACAGGTGATGCTCGACTTTCCATTCGGGCATCACCTAAAATTTTAGTAAGAAGTAAGCGGTGAGCAGTGAGCAGCGTGATTCTGCTTTTATTGCTCACCGCTCACTGCTCACCGCTTATGATTCGCATCGAAGAAATTGTCGAGAAAGTGGGCCGAAATCATCCGCAGGCCGATTTGGCGATGCTGCGGCGTGCCTACTTTTTCTCGGCGCGCGAACACAAAGGGCAGATGCGCGCGTCGGGCGAGCCGTATCTGGTCCACCCGCTCGAAGTCGCCAACATTCTGGCCGAGATGCGGCTCGATCACGTTTCAGTCGCTACTGGCCTGCTCCACGACGTAGTCGAGGATACGCTCGTCGAGCCGGAAACGATCCGCGAATATTTCGGCGAAGAGGTCGCGCACCTCGTCGAGGGCGTGACGAAAATCGCGCAGATCAGCCACACTTCGCGCGAAGAGCAACAGGCCGAGAACGTGCGGAAGATGCTGCTGGCAATGGTCGATGATGTGCGCGTCGTACTCGTCAAACTGGCCGACCGCTTGCACAACATGCGGACGCTACAGTACCTCAAACCGGAGAAGCGGCAGCGCATCGCGCAGGAGACGCTCGACATTTACGCGCCCATCGCCCACCGCCTCGGCATGGGTAAACTCCGCAGCGAACTCGAAGACCTCTCCTTTCAACACCTCCACCCAGAAGACTACCGCGCGCTCAGTGCCCAACTGGAAAAGCGCCGCGCCGAACACGAGACGTTCCTGAAGGGTATCACGGCGCGAATTGAGGGGAAGCTACGCGAAGCCGAAGTGCCGTTCGTGCGCGTCGAAGGCCGCGTCAAGCGGCTCTTCTCAATCTGGAAAAAGCTAAAGCGGCAGAAGATCGAGTTGGATCAGGTTTACGACCTGGTCGCGGCGCGCATTGTCACGCCGGATGAAGTACGCCACTGCTATGCTGCGCTCGGCGTCGTGCAGAACACTTGGCGTCCCGTCCCCGGCCGCATCAAAGACTGGATTGCGACGCCGCGCGATAACCTCTACCAGTCGCTGCACACTTCCGTGATCGGGCCGGAAGGACAGCCCTTCGAGGTGCAGATTCGCACCGGGGAGATGCACCGCACGGCGGAGGAAGGCGTCGCCGCGCACTGGAAATACAAGGAAGGCAAGCGCGGCGCGCACGACGATGATGAGGCGTTCCAGTGGTTGCGTTCGCTGGTTGAGTGGTCGCAAGAAGTCAAAGATTCGCGCGACTTTCTGGACACGCTAAAGCTCGATCTGTACCCGAAAGACGTTTACGCCTCCACCCCGATGGGCAAGGTCATCCAATTGCCGCGCGGAGCAACGCCCCTCGATTTCGCCTATGCTATCCACACCGAAGTCGGCAACACCTGCACCGGTGCGCGTGTCAACGGGCGGATCGTTCCCCTGCGGACGCCGATCCAGAACGGCGATGTGGTCGAAATTATCACCTCGCCCAACACGCACCCGTCGCGCGACTGGCTGAACTACGTTGTCACCTCGAAGGCGCGCAGCCGCGTGCGTCATTGGGTGGCCGATCAGC
>JACCRA010000446.1 GCA_013813825.1 Pyrinomonadaceae bacterium
CGCGGCGTCTTCCGACTTCGGGGGTGACGCGGTAGGCGCACCGCCGGTCGCCGGAGACGATGTGCTCGACGCGCTCGACCTCGACGCTCGGCCCGAGGACTGAACGGAACAGATCAAGTTCCGTCGCGCAGAAGCCCTGACAGGCATTCGCCGCGGCGCAAATTGGACAGTGATTCTCGACCAGCAGATAGCTCCCGCCGTCTTCGGATCTGACCTCAGCCATGTATCCCTCCTCCGTGCGCACGCGCGCCAGTTCACTGAGTTTTTTCTCCAAAGGGTCGGCGGGGCGGATTCGCTTCGCGTAGTTAGATTGCTGCCGCGCGCTGCGTGAGACGAGTACGCGATCCAAGCCCTCGTCCCCGAAGGTGTCTTTGAGAGCGTTGATGAGCGCGACGTTTAACTCGGCGTAGGCTTCGGGGAAGAGGCGGTCGGCCTCGCGCGTGAGGTGCCAGAACTTGGCCGGGCGTCCGACGGGGACGGGCCGCTCTTCAGCCGTCACGAGTTTCTCGCTCTGCAACGCGTAGAGGTGCTGCCGGACGGCCATGGCTGTAAGGCCGAGGCGCTTGGCGAGTTGCGCCGAACCGAGGGGGCCGTCGGTCTTCAGAAGTTTGACGATGGCGCGGCGCGTCTTGCGCTCGCCGGGCTGTTGCGATTCCTGGCTCATAATGCGTTTCTAAAGAATTCACTTTACAAAGTCAAGTCGTAGTGATAGCCTCTGACTTAGTAAAGGTTTTTCTTTAGAAACTAAAAGGAGGCAGGTCATGACAATTCCTTCCGACGCCACCGCCCACGAATCAACGCTGGAGCGCAGGCATGAGACTGATATTGCCGACCCTATCAAAGGCGCGCGCGTCGCGATCACGGGCGGAACTTCGGGGCTAGGGCTGGCTCTCGTCCGCGAATTTCTGAAGCGGGGCGCGCGGGTGGCGTTCGTCGCGCGCACGCGTGAACGGGTAGAGCGCGTGGCGCGCGAGCAACGGGGCGCGCACGGCATCGTTGGCGACGTCTCTTCCAAGGACGACATCTACCCCATCGCAGTGCAGGTCGTCGGCGAACTCGGCGGACTCGACGTGCTCATCAACAACGCGTCGGACTTAGGTCCCGTGCCGCTCCATATGCTGTCCGACACAGAGTGTGAGGACTTGGAGCGCGCGTTCAGTACCAACGTCACGGGGCCGTTCCGGCTGACGAAGGCGCTGATGGGAGCGCTGGCTGCTTCGGCGCGCGAGGGGCGCGGCGCGGTCGTCCTGAACATCACCAGCGACACCGCCGTCAATCCATATCCGGGCTGGGGCGCATACGGCGCGAGCAAGGCCGCGCTGCATCACCTCTCCCGCATCTGGGGCGAGGAGCACGCGGCTGACGGCGTGCGCTTTCTTTCGCTCGATCCCGGCGACATGGACACGCCGATGCACGCCGCAGCCGTGCCCGACGCTGACCCGACGACGCTCAAGCGCCCGGAAACCTCTGCCAGCGAACTCGCCGACGCCATCGCCCAAGCCCTTCCAAGACACGGCGCATCGGTTGTGCCGTCAACGACCGTTTCCGAACTCGAAGGAGCAACTCGATGATCGCCGCCGACATGGCCGTACAACGCCCGCCGAATGCCAAACTCCTCGTCGTGGACGCGCGCAAGAAAATCGGCCACGCCGCGCGCTCCGCCTTCGTCGAATTCCTGCGCCACGGAGACCTCGTGATCGCCAACGACGCGGCGACCATGCCGGCAAGTCTTCAAGGCTTGCACGCGGCGACGGGCGCACCCGTCGAAGTGCGGCTCGCCGGTCGCCCTTCGCTCAGGCCCGAAGATGTCGGGCGCTTCAGTGCAGTGGTCTTCGGCGAGGGAGACTTTCACACGCGCACGGAAGATCGCCCCGCGCCTCCGCCGCTCGCTGCCGGCGACCGGCTCATCCTCGGGCCGCTCCGCGCGACTGTCGAGAGATTGCTCCGTCACCCGCGCCTCATGTCGCTGCTCTTCGACGGCATGCCGGATGAGGTTTGGGCAGGCCTAGCGCGCCACGGACGACCGATCCAGTACGCGCACGTCCCCGCGCCGCTCGCGCTCTGGGACGTGTGGACGCGAATCGCAGGGCCGCCGGTCGCGTTCGAGCCGCCGTCCGCGGGCTTCGCGCTCGACTGGCACATGCTGGCCGCAATGCGCGAGCGCGGCGCGGAATTCGAGACGATCACGCACGCCGCCGGCATCTCGTCCACCGGGGACGAAGAACTAGACCGCCTCCTGCCTTTCGATGAGCCTTATCGCATCCCGGCGGCGACCGCCCTCGCGGTCAGCCGCGCGCGGGCGAGGGATGGGCGTGTCGTTGCCGTCGGCACGAGCGTCGTGCGCGCGCTCGAACACGCCGCGATGGGAGATGGACATGTGCGTGCGGGCGAGGGACTCGCCACGCAACACATCGGACGGGCGAGCAGGCTGTGCGTCGTGGACGCGATCCTCTCAGGCACCCACGAGCCCGGCACAAGTCACTATGAGTTGCTGCGCGCCTTCCTCGATGACGCGACGCTTCAACGCACGAGCGCGGAGTTAGATGAGCGCGGCTACCGGACGCACGAGTTCGGCGACTCGGTCCTGATCGAGCGTGTCAGGCAACGAGCCAGTTGAGGTCGGAGCTGACGAGCAATACTTGAGTTCGAAGCAAAAGAACAAAACCGTTAAGAGATTGGAGACCAAGACAATGGCAAATCATCATTCGGCATACTCTGTGTGGGCGCCGCGCGCGCTCAGCCTCCTGCGAATCGTCGCGGGGTTCATGATGTTACAGCACGGCGCCCAGAAGCTTTTCGGCGTCTTGACCCCGCCGCCAGCGCCGGGGGCGGAGGCGGCGACACAATATCCACTCCTATCGCTAGTCGGGGTGGCCGGCGCGCTGGAGTTCTTCGGCGGCCTGCTGCTGCTGTTGGGGCTGTTCACGCGCCCGACGGCGTTCATTCTCTCGGGGCTGATGGCCGCGGCCTACTTCATGGCGCACGCGCCGCAGGGATTCTGGCCGATCCTGAACATGGGCGAGTCGGCGGCGCTCTACAGCTTCGTCTTCCTCTACCTCGCGGGGGCAGGGGGAGGCCCGTGGGGCGTTGACCGGCTCCTGTGGCGTGGAGGCACTTCGCCTGCGCCCCGCACAGGCTTAGACCCCGCGCAGGGATAACCAGCCGCGACGATGGAAAGACCGGACATCGCTTGAACTAGAGCGAAGCTGTGAAACGAGCGTCGGGCGACCGTCGCAAGCGACGTGTGCGACGACAGAGAAACCGCCTGATTAAGCATCCCTTCAGGCGGAGGAGGAAAGAGTTATGCCGGATTGGTCAACCTTGATGTTATTTGCGGCGGCGGCTTCGATCCTGGTTTTCACGCCGGGACCGAACACGCTCTACATCATCGCCCGCAGCATTCAACAAGGGCGCACGGCGGGGATCGTTTCGAGTCTGGGCGTCGAGACGGGGACGCTGATTCACGTCGCCGCCGCCGCTTTCGGCATCTCCGCTTTGCTGGTGTCGTCGGCGCTGGCCTTTAACATTGTGAAATATGCGGGCGCGGCTTATCTCATTT
>JACCRA010000447.1 GCA_013813825.1 Pyrinomonadaceae bacterium
CGGCGACTGCATGTTGATCACGTAAAGTGATGAGTGACAAGTGATGAGTGACGAGATAAAATCTGACCCGGCTCGTCATTTCGTCACTGCTCATCGTTCTTATGGCTGTGCTGAAGAAAATTCGCTCGCGGCTCTTCTCGACGCAGGATACTTTGCTGAGGGGCGGGAAGTCGGCCGCCGCCGGGGCCTCGCCCGCGCGTGATCACGAAGGGCGGCGCGGCGTTGCCGTGGCTTATACCGGCCCGCCGCCGGAGACGCATTACGACATTCGCCCACTCTCCGTCGCGCAACTCGACGAAGTGTGGCGGCTCGATCAGCGGTGCTTCATCGACGGCGAAGCCTACAGCCGCGACACGTTCGAGTATTTGCTGACCAGCCCGGAAGTGATCGCCTACCGCGCCATGGCGTCTGACGGGGCGATGGTCGGTTTCATCGTCGGCCTCGTCGAGCCGGATCAGACCGGTCACGTCACCACCATCGGCGTCGCCCCCGAACACCGCCGCCGGCGCGTCGCTGAGCGCCTGATGCAAAAGATCGAGGACGGCTTCGGCCGCCGTCAGATCAGCACCGTCCGCCTCGAAGTCCGTTCGGTCAACGCGGGCGCCCAGCAGCTTTACAAGAACCTCGGCTACACGGTCACGCAACGTCTGCCGCGCTATTATTCAAACGGCGGCGACGGCCTGTTAATGCTCAAGTCGCTCGACTGAAACGCGCCGCCGCGAAAGGGACCAGTCTTCACCATGCGCCAATTGATGAACTTCCTGCGCAGCCTCAGCGGCCCGGCCTTCTGGCTCGTCATTACGGCGCTATCCATCGTCGCGCTCCTCTTAGTTTTAATCGCCTTCTCGCTGGTCAAACCTTCCCTGCTGCGCTGGCGCTAATGTGACACGACATCGGAACACTGGTAGGGGCTGTGGCTTGTCCCAGCCCAGATCGGCGCTCTGGCCGATCTCCTCAAGTTGACAGCCCTTACCAGTGTCGAAATAGCTGCAACGTCGGGGAGCGCGCTTTCGCGCGATGGGCTGGGACAAGCCACAGCCCTTACCCATCCGCGCCGCGCCGCGCTCACACTCGGCTCTCTTCGGCTTTACTGCTTCAGATGAAAAAGTCGGGCAACAGTTCCGCGCCCGGCGTGACGGCGTATTGTTCGAAGTTCGTGACGCCGGCCGCGCGCAGCACGTTTTCGTCGATAAAAAAGTTGCCGGTCGTCTCGCGCCCCGGACGGGTCAGAATGTGGTACGCGGCGTCGGCCATGATCGCGGGTTGGCGTGAGCGCCGGATGATCTCTTCGCCGCCGAGCAAATTCCGCACGGCGGCGGTGGCGATCACGGTGCGCGGCCAGAGCGCGTTGACGCCGATGCCCCGCGCGCGAAACTCCGCCGCCATCCCCAGCACACAGAGGCTCATCCCGTACTTCGCCATCGTGTAGGCGACGTGCCCCGCGAACCAGCGGGCTTCCATATTGAGCGGCGGCGAGATGTTCAGGATGTGCGGGTTCTCGGCCTTGAGAAGATGCGGCAGACACGCCTGCGAGCACAGAAAAGTGCCGCGCGCGTTGACGCCGTGCATCAAGTCGTAACGCTTCATCGGCGTCTGAAGCGTCCCGGTCAGACTGATCGCGCTCGCGTTGTTAATGAGAATGTCGATCCCACCGAAACGCTCGACGGCTGCGGCCACTGCCGCCCGCACTTCATCCTCGAAACGAATATCGGCCGCGCACGCGAGGGCTTTCCCGCCCGCCGCCTCGATCTCTTCAGCGGCCGTGTGAATCGTGCCTTCGAGCTTCTCCTGCGGAGCGACGGTCTTCGCGGCGATGACGACGTTGGCCCCGTCGCGCGCGGCCTTGAGCGCAATGGCCTTGCCGATCCCGCGGCTCGCGCCAGTGATGAAAAGAGTTTTGCCGGAGAGACTGTTCATGGAAGCTCCTTCAGTCCGAAGAGGTCTGCCTAAGTTGATGTTCGCTGTCACGAGCACTCGTCAAATTCATCAGCGGTCAAGCAAAGCACTCAACCACGTGCGGATGTCTGTCAAACTCTCCATCGACACTTCGTGCCCCATCTGATACTCGCGGTAAGTTAGAGCGAGCGGGAGTGGCTCCAATCGCGCGCGGGTTTCGCGGGCGAAGGCAACGGGGATCACCGGATCGAGCGTGCCGTGCGTGATGAGGATGGGCAAATCGCGCAAGGCGTCCGGCGCGGCTAACTGATCCAGCACGGGCGCGGGTAGCCGCCCGCTGAGGGCCGCGACGCCGGCCACTTTCGCCGGCTCACTAAGCGCCACGTACAGGCTCATCATTGCACCCTGACTGAAGCCGAGCAGATAGACTTGGCCGCCATCCGGTTGGTACCGCGCGATCAATTCGTCGATAAACTTAAGTAGCAGTTGGTAACTCCGCGCGGCCTGCGCGAGGTCGGCGACGAGGCCGGACGGCGTGTACTCGATGTTGAACCAGCCGTAGGACATTGGTCCCAACGTCAGCGGCGCGCGGGCGCTGACAATTAAAAAGCGCGCGTCGAGATACGGCGCGAGACCGTAGAGATCGTCTTCGTTGCTCCCGATGCCGTGCAACAACAATAGCAATGGCGACCTATCACTAGGTTTAGCCGGCTGTGGCGGGCGCACGCGGTGAATTAGCGATGATTGCTGTTCATTCATTCGTTTTACCCTACGCTGAAATCCGTACCCTGCCGGCCGCGATAAAAATTGCCCGGCGGGCGCGAGAATCAGCGGATAGCATACGGCACATCAGATGCCGTGAAAACAGACGGGTAAACTGGCCGCGTTGCGCCGTCCGTTCACGCCAACAACCGCCGCCCCCGCTTACCTTGATGTCTGCCACCGGTGATGGTACGTTACCCACCGTTCCTAAGCAGGCGCGCCCTTCCCAGAGGGCCTGAATCAATCCATTTCGCAGTCTCGACAGTCATCCGAATAAAGTGAACCGCTATCACAGGCCTCAGCGGCTCGACGTGCCGGCAACATTCGCGCGACGATCTTCAGGCATCATTGAGCCGGCACGGTAGCACGAATTGGGGTTCGGTTTCATTGACGGTCGCGAACACCGAGCAGTCGGCGCGGTCGCCTAATCACGTCTGAGCAGATGGGAAGGCGGTAGGTCTTGCGCCGTGTCCGGCATCCGATTCCAGAGGAGACATTTTTAATGAAGTGCATCACGAGATTTCTGCTGCTAACGTGCCTCGTCTTCGTCGCCGGCGTCGCGCCGGTGTATTCGCAGGCGTCCAGTTCGACCGCCGAGTTGCGCGGGCAAGTCACTGACTCGGCCGGCGCGGTGATCCCTAACGCCGCCGTCACGCTGACCGACACCGGCAAAGGGACCAATCGCACGGCAACGACTGACGAGGATGGCAATTACATCTTTCTCGCCGTGCCGCCGAGCGATTACGAGTTGAAGGTCGAGGCCGCTGGCAGCGGCTTCGCCGCCAGTTCGACGCGCGTCACGCTGACCGTCGGGCAGCAGTCCGAGATTCCCGTCCAACTATCGGCGACCGGCCTGACCGAATCCATCAATGTCGTTGCCGGCGGTGAAGTGGTCGAAACTGACCGCACGCAGCAATCGTCCGTCATCGACACGCAGCAGATCGTCAATTTGCCGATCAGCCGTCGTAATTATTTGGATTACGCGCTGTTGACTCCGGGAGTTACCGACTCGGACAACATTGCCGACGCTTCGGATTTTCGCGTCGCGCAGACGCCGCA
>JACCRA010000463.1 GCA_013813825.1 Pyrinomonadaceae bacterium
TTTCACTACCGGCCACCGTCGGATCAGTATCGACCACTAGCAGTTCGCCGATGGCGCGATTGGCGAATTGGCCGAGGCCGAACGGACCTTCAACTACCGGCGTGGTCTCGGCGTTCCTGATACGGAAAACGCCGCGCCCGATAAAACTATCGGCGCTAAAACCCGCCTCACCCGTGCCGACGAAAACCGTCGTGGGGTTGGAGGGATCAATCGCCAGAGCGCCGACGGCCAGCGCAGTGCCGGTGCCCGGCGTTGTCGCGTTGTCGATGTCCATCAACTGCGTCCAGTTCAGTCCGCCGTTAAGCGACCTATAAAGTCCCCCTTGCGCCGTGCCGACATAGACGATGTCAGGATTAGTCGGATGAATGGCAATGGAGATGGTGCGCCCGCTGACGGGGTCCGATCTGCCGCTTGTCTGGCCGTTCGGGATCGGAGTGGGCCCCAACGCCGTCCATTCCGTCAGCGAAATTAGCGGTTCAAGGCCTGCTTGTCTGGCCCCTTGTTTTCGTGTTCGCGGTCCCTCCTGTCGATTCAGCAACTCGATTGCTTGCTCGCGCAGTTCCTCGGCATTCTCGTGTGGCAGGCCGCGGAGCATGTTGATATGCTCGCCGCGCTTTCGCAGATACACCTGCTTATCAATTTTACCAACCATGAAGGGAGGCAAATCCGGGTCATCTTCGACATCCGAGTCTTGAATAGGAGTTGCGACCTTGTCTCTTTGCCCCGGTGCTTTCACTTCTTGCCCGGGTGCTTTTCGACTTTTATCTTGCTGATCGATGAGGGGTGAGGTGTTTACTTCGCGAACGGCTTCGGGGCGAACTGCCTTCCCCGGTTTGTTTTTACTTGCCGCGCGCGGCGTAAAATCCCACAACATTAAGAACGATGCTGCGGCGACAGTAAAAAGCAGCATCCATCTAGCGTTTCTCTTCATTTTGCGGCCCTCCTTAGGGGTCTTTCAGTCAGGCTGGTAGTGGGTGAATTGAGCGCGTTCGACACTCGACTACTTCTGAGTAACAAGCGAACTCAAACGTCTTGCATCAAATTCCCGCAGGAATGCTTGCCTTTCGCCGGTGACTTCACTGTGGGGTTGCCTTCTTCTGTGGCAACCTCTCGACCGGCGGTATTTATGACGGACTTATGCACCTCGGTGGTGTTTCATTCGGGGATCCCGGCCCCGATTTGTCGGCCCCAGTGGCGTCACTGCGGGTTTGTCTTCTTTTTGGGTGGCCTCTTAATCGCCGGCATATCTGCCGGGTCGATGTGTTTCGGTATAATCTCTTTCGGCGGACCCGGTTCCCGATCCGTCGGATCAAGTATCAAAGGCGGCGCGTCCATCACCGGTTGACGCTCGTCCGATTTTGTGGATTCCGATTTTGTGGATTCCGAAGGCGATTGCGGCATACATGTTTTCCGTTTCGTGGCGGGACGCCGTTTGCGAGAGCGTCTCTTCACCGCGGTGCTCCGCCCCGTCCGAGATCCGGTTGACGTCTGATTAGATTGAGCGTCCGCGTCATTGTTTTGGGCAAACAGGGAACGCTCGAAGTTCAAAGCAGAAAAGAGAGCCAGAAGGATGACAACAAAACCTTTCATCACTATCTTCCCCTTGCACAAGACGTACACGTCTCGACTCATGACTTGCAGTGCAGCAGGCAATTTAAGAAACGCCGCCAGATTAATCTGTTTCAAGCATTCGGCGCGGAAACCTACGCAGGGCTGAATTCAGTTGAACTCGAACCGTTCCACAAGATGTGTTGGTCAGATGTCGGGGTGCCTTCCGAATGCGAAACGCAAGATGGACAATACAACCGATCAGGCTAAAGTAAGACTGCCGTCCCGGCTGACCGTCGCACGATGAGTTTTAAGAAAGTATAGTGCGAATGGTTCTATAATTCCCGGAAAAATTGAAATCAAGGTATAGGGGAGAGAAGTAACCGACAGTAAAAAGCCTATCATCTCCGACGCCTGACCGCAGCGAACAATTGCGGTCGCGTCACCAAACTTATAAGAGTGGAGAGCAACTTACGTCTAAGTCATCTTGCTGTCAAGTTTCTCGAAACTGAAGGCCGCGGATCTTCGGTTCTCGTGTTGTCTCCAGAGCTTTGCGCTATAAGCTCTGTTCTGATCCTGCTCCGCAACTCAATCGCTCCCGTCGCGTAAGGTGAGTAACAATGATTGCTTGGAGATGATTCATATGCGCTCTGATGAAATAACTGGTATGACGAAACCGGCGTCAGCCCGCCGCTTGGCCTTGCTGCTCTGCGCCGCGCTTTTCGCCCCATGCTTAACGCTTCAGGCGCAGGAGGAACGGCGCGACGAGCAGTTAAAACAAGGCACACCGAAACAGATTCAAGAGGAGCGACCGAAGCCGGTCGTGACACCGCAGCCCGACGCGACGCCGCAGCCGGATGAAGCGAAGAAGGCTGAAGAGCCGAAGAAACCGGTTGATCCAATGTCGCCACCAACATTCATGAATTTGCGTCTGCGTCTCGTCGGCCCCGCGTTCACGTCGGGACGGGTGGTCGCGTTCGCCGTCGATCCGCGCGATCCGAGTAAGTATTTCGTTGCGGCGGCATCGGGCGGCGTGTGGAAAACAATAAACAACGGAACGACTTGGCTTCCGGTGTTCGATAAAGAAATTTCTTACTCCATCGGCACCATCGTGCTCGATCCTAAAAACGCGCTGACTGTGTGGGTCGGCACGGGCGGGAACAACAGTCAGCGGAGCGTCTCTTACGGCGACGGCGTTTATCGCTCGGACGATGGCGGTAAGACATGGAAGAATGTCGGTTTGAAAACTTCCGAACACATCGGTCGGATCGTGATTGATCCGCGCGACTCGAACACGGTGTATGTGGCGGCGCAGGGGCCGTTGTGGGGGCCGGGCGGGGAGCGCGGCTTGTACAAGACGACGGACGGCGGCAAGACTTGGAAAGCCGTTTTACAGATCAGCGAGCACACTGGCGTCACCGACGTGGTGGTTGATCCGAACAACCCTGACACGCTCTACGCCGCCGCGTACCAACGGCGGCGACACGTATGGACGCTGATTAACGGCGGGCCGGAGAGTGCGCTCTACAAATCGACGGACGCGGGCGCGACGTGGAAAAAGCTTAGATCGGGCCTGCCGTCAGCCGAGATGGGGCGCATCGGGCTGGCCGTGTCGCCAATTGATTCCAACGTCGTCTATGCGACCATCGAGGCGGCGGACAAAAAAGGCGGCATCTTTCGCTCGCAGGATCGCGGCGAGAATTGGGAGCGGCGCAACGAGTTCGACACGACGGCGATGTACTACGGCCAGATCATCGCTGACCCGAAAGACGTGGATCGCCTCTACGTGCCGAACGTCTTCATGATGGTGTCGGACGACGGCGGACGGATGCTGCGCCGTCTCGGCGAGCGCAACAAGCACGTCGATAATCACGCCATCTGGATCAACCCGGCCAACACGGATCATTACCTTGTCGGTTCTGACGGCGGCGTCTATGAAAGTTATGATCGCGGCCAGACGTGGCACTTCAAAGCTAACTTGCCGATCACGCAGTTTTACGACGTGACGACGGATAATGCCGCGCCCTTCTACAACGTCTATGGCGGGACGCAGGACAATTTCAGCATGGGCGGCCCGTCGCGCACGCGCAACGCCTCCGGCATCACTAACGCCGACTGGTTCGTGACGCAGGGCGGCGACGGCTTCCGCACGCAAGTCGATCCCACTGATCCGAACATTCTTTACGCCGAATATCAGCACGGCGGCCTCGCGCGCTTCGACCGGCGGACGGGCGAGCGGATGGGCATTCAGCCAGTCACGGGCCGGGGCGAGGAGCCGCTGCGCTGGAATTGGGACTCGCCTCTGATCATCAGCCCGCACTTGCACACGCGGCTTTATTTCGCGGCCAATAAACTTTATCGCAGCGATGATCGCGGAGATAGTTGGCGCGTCGTGAGCGGCGAACTGTCGCGCGCGATTGATCGCGATAAGCTGCCGGTGATGGGCAAAATCTGGGGCGTGGACGCGGTGGCGAAACACGCCTCGACCTCCTTTTTCGGCAACGCGACCGCTCTCTCCGAGTCGCCGCGCAAGGAAGGCTTGCTCTACCTTGGCAGCGACGACGGCCTCATCCAAGTCACGGAGGACGGCGGGCGGCAGTGGCGCAAGCACGACAAGTTTCCCGGCGTGCCGGAGATGACTTACGTCTCGCGTCTGCTCGCCTCGCAGCACGACGCGAACACTGTCTACGCCACATTCGAGAATCACAAGAATGCCGACTTCGCGCCGTACATTTTGAAGAGCATTGACGCGGGGCGCACTTGGACTTCAATCACCGGCGACTTGCCGAAGAACGGCCCGGTGTGGGCGATTGCCGAAGATCATGTCAACCCGAATTTGCTGTTCGCGGGCACGGAGTTCGGTCTCTTCTTCTCTATCAATGGCGGGCGGAAGTGGGTGCAATTGAAAGGCAACTTGCCGACGATTGCCGTCCGTGATCTCGCCATCCAAAAGCGCGAAAACGATCTCGTCCTCGGCACGTTCGGGCGCGGCATTTACATTCTCGACGACTACACGCCGTTGCGGCTGTTACAGCCGGCAATGCTGAAACTCGAAGCGACGCTCTTTCCCGTCAAGGACGCGCTGATGTACATCCAGTCGCAGCCGTTGGGCGGACGCGGGAAAAGTTTTCAAGGCGAGTCGTATTACACGGCGGAGAACCCGCCCTTCGGCGCGACGTTTACTTACTACCTCAAAGATAGTTTGAAGACGCGCAAAGCGCGACGACAGGAGGCCGAGGCGGAAGCGGAGAAGAAAAAGCTGCCCGTCACGGTGGCAAGCGCCGACGAGTTGCGCGCCGAGGAAGAAGAGGATGCGCCCGCTATCATCCTGACGATCACGGATGCGTCCGGCCAAGTCGTGCGCCGCCTGATTGGCCCGACCGCAGCCGGAATGCAGCGCGTCAACTGGGACTTGCGCTCGCCCGCCGCCGCACTCGCCGCTCCGCCCGCGCCGGAAGTGCAGGAGGAGCCGTCTTTCGAGCGGCCTGTGGGGCCGCTCGTGCTGCCCGGCAAGTACACAGTGATGCTCACGAAGCGCGCGGGCGGAGTAACGACGAAACTGGCTGAACCGCGAGAGTTCACCGTCGCGACGGAAGGACAGTCGAGCATGTCGCCAATTGAGCGCGCTACGCTCGTCGAATTTCAGCAAAAGGTGGCGCGCCTGCAACGCGCGCTTGCCGGCGCGCTGGAAACGGCCAATTCTCTCAAGCCGCGCCTCGCCCTGATCCGCCGCGCGCTGGTCGAGACGCCGTCCGCCCCCGAGCGTCTGCTCGACGAGGCGACGGCGCTCGACAAACGCACTAACGAAATTCTCCGGCTACTACGCGGCGACACCACTTTGCGCTCACGCAACTACAGTACGCCGCCCTCCATTTCTGATCGCGTCTTTGGCATCGTCGGCGCGCAGAGCATGTCCACCGCCCGCCCGACCGAGACGCAGACAACTCAATACGCCGTCGCCGCGCAAGACTTCGGGCAGGCGCAGACGCAACTACGCACACTGGTCGAGATTGATCTCAAAAAACTGGAGCAGCAGATGGAAGCCGTCGGCGCGCCGTGGACGCCGGGCCGCATCCCGGAGTGGAAAGAGAATTAGATCGAAGCGCACGTCGTTAAATCATGTGTAGGGGCTGTGGTTCGTCCCAGCCCATCGCGCGTGAGCGCGATAATCGGCGTGATAACCATTCAATGGAGTGACGACCATTCAATGTTGAGGAGATCGGCGAAGCGCCGATCCGGGCTGGGACAAGTCCTCTGCCCCTACATTTTGACGAAGCCGGCGTAAACATTTCCCGGCCCCGCCGCGTACTAACAACCGCCCTCCGCCCCACACCCTAAGCGTCGGAGTGGCCACGGCCGCGGCGCAAACAGTCGCCGGCCAATAGCTGACTGAAAACTGAAAACTGCTGTATGCCAATGTCACGTTCACGCAAGATTGCAATTTTTATCGTCGGCATCCTGCTCGCGCTGATGCTCGTCGTCGCCCTCTTCATCGGCCTCATCTTCGTGGCCTTCCGCGAAGATGCGCCGAGCGTCGCGGACAACAGCGTGCTGGTCTTAAAGCTCGAAGGTTCGCTTCCCGACTTTGCGGTGGAAGACCCGTTCGGCGCACGCCTCTTCGGGCGCGATGATCGTTCACTGACAGGATTGCTAACGCAATTCAAGAAGGCGAAGGCCGACAAGCGTGTCAGCGCGATCCTGCTGGACATCGGTTTGTCGCAGATCGGATGGGGCAAGGCCGACGAAATCCGCGACGCGATTGCCGACTTCCGCCAATCCGGCAAGCCTGTCTATGCACACATGGAGTACGCGACCAACAAGGAGTATTACGTCGCCACGGCCTGCGACCGCATTTACGTCGCGCCTATCGGCGACTTGTTCATCGTCGGGCTGGCGGCGGACGTGATGTCTCTACGCGGCTCGCTCGACAAGCTCGGCGTCTATCCAGACTTCTACCAGATCGGCAAGTACAAGACCGCGCCCGAACAGTACACGCGCAAGGAAATGTCGCCGGCCAGTCGCGAAGTGATCAACGCGATCCTCGACGATTTTTACGGACGCTTTGTCAACACCATCGCGACGACGCGCCAGAAGTCGCCGGAAGACGTGCGCGCGCTGATTGACAGCGCGCCGATCAGCGCCAACGACGCCAAGCAGGCCGGCTTGATCGATGCCACCGCCTACCGCGACGAGGTCGAGGCGGAGTTAAAGACGCGGCTTGGTTACAAAGAAGCCGACAAGCTGAAGAAGATCAGCCACGGCGACTACCGCCGCGTCACGCCTGAATCGC
This sequence comes from Pyrinomonadaceae bacterium, assembly GCA_013813825.1. Lineage (GTDB taxonomy): Bacteria > Acidobacteriota > Blastocatellia > Pyrinomonadales > Pyrinomonadaceae > JACCRA01. The sequence continues at coordinate 6,839 of JACCRA010000463.1, forward strand.
TCGGCCTCAATCAAGGCGAGCGGATCGCCGTCGTCTTCGCCAGCGGCCCAATCGGATCGGGAAGTTCAGACGAGGGCGGCCCGTTCGGCGGCCAGACTGTCGGAGCGGATACCATCGTTAAAGCCCTCAACGACGCGCGCGACGACAAGAATATTCGCGCCATCGTGCTGCGCGTCGATAGCCCGGGCGGGACCAGTTACGGCTCGGATTTGATCTGGCACGCGGTCGATGCGGCAAAGCAGAAAAAGCCGGTCGTCGTCTCGATGGGCGACGTGGCGGCGTCGGGCGGTTATTACATCTCGGCCACCGCCAACAAGATCGTCGCCGAGCCGACAACGATCACCGGCTCTATCGGCGTCTTCGCCGGCAAGCCCGTGCTCAAAGGTTTCTACGATTGGATCGGAGCTAATAACGAGTACGTCCTGCGCGGCAAGAACGCCGGCCTCTTCCGCGAAACCGAACCTTTCACCGCCGAAGAACGCGCCAAGTTTGAAGGGATGCTCAAGAGTTTTTATTATGACGCCTTTTTGCCCAAAGTCGCGCAAGGACGCAAGCGCGACGTGGAGTACATCGACTCCATCGCGCAAGGGCGCGTCTGGACGGGCACGCAAGCCAAAGAGCGCGGACTGATCGACGAGTTCGGCGGCTTGGACAAGGCCGTTGAAATCGCCAAGGAACTCGCCAACATTCCGGCCGACAAAGGCGTGCGCCGCGTCGT
>JACCRA010000491.1 GCA_013813825.1 Pyrinomonadaceae bacterium
CGCCTTTGAGCGCCGCCTGCCGCGCCGGGTTTTGGCCCACGCCCGCTTGAATGACGCAGCCCATAATCACTTCGTCAACTTTTTCCGGCTCGACGCCGGCGCGTTTGACAGCTTCCTGCACGACCAGCGCGCCCAACTCGGTCGCCTTGAAATCCTTCAGCGCACCTTGAAACTTGCCTGTCGGCGTTCGCACCGCGCCGATGATAACGGCTTCTCTGATCTCGGACATGTCGGCTCCTTCACGAAGAGATGATCAATGATGAGCGACGAATAATAAGGCATGACAAGTCTATTCTCTTGTCATTTGTTACGCGCCACCTGTCATGGATGAAGCGATTATACGTTCGCGCCGGGGGGTGTCAAGGAATGGCTCTTGACAAAAAAAGGCGCTATTTGGATTGGCGCACAATCGGATGTTAGACTCGCCGACATTGTGCGCGCGCGCACGTTATTATCATCCTGATTTGAGAAACACATAATCATGCAAGCACTCATTCTCGCCGGTGGCAAAGGCACACGTTTGCGTCCCTTGACAGTTTATACACCTAAGCCGGTGGTCCCCATCTGCAACCGTCCTTTTCTGCTCTACCAGATCGAGACGCTACGCCGCGCCGGTATCCACGACATCACGCTCTCGCTCTCGTACCAGCCGCTCAAGATTGAACAGTTGCTCGGCGACGGCTCGGAATACGGCGTCAAAATCAAGTACACCACCGAGCCGCAGCCGATGGGCACGGCCGGCGCTTACAAATTCGCCGAAGAGTTAATCCGCGAACGCACCGTCGTCTTCAACGGCGACATCCTCACCGATCTCGATCTCGAAAAAGTGCTCGCGGAGCACGACCAACGGCAGGCGGCGGCAACCATCGTGCTCGCGCCGGTTGACAACCCCGGCTCATACGGCTTGGTCGAAACCGAGGCGGATGGCCGTGTTCGCCGCTTTCTCGAAAAGCCGAAGCCGGATGAGATCAGCGTCAACACCATCAACGCCGGGACTTACGTGTTGGAGCCGCGCCTGCTCGACATGATCCCGGCGGGTGAAAACTATTCGTTCGAGTACGGACTGTTCCCTGCCCTACTACAACGCGGCGAGCCTTTTTTCGCGCACGTCCCGGAGCGCGCCTACTGGATCGACATCGGCACGCCCGCGCGTTACTTGCAAGTGCATCACGACCTGCTCGCCGGGCGCGTGGGGCAGGTGCAACTGCCGGAGCGGCTCGGCGAGTTCGACTCGGCGACGACGGCCGAGTTTGACGAATTGTCGCGGATCGCGGACGGCTGCACGCTCAAGCCCGGCGCGCAGATCGTCAACTCCGTCCTCGGGCCGGGCTGCTACGTCGATGAGCGCGCCCGCGTGGAAAACTCAGTCGTTTGGTCGCACACGCGCGTCAGCGCCGGGGCGCAGATCACGAACGCGATTATCGGCCGTGGCTGTCACATCGGGCGCTCGGCTCAAGTCGGGGCGGGTGCCGTCCTCGGTGATAAATCTTCTCTCACCGACTACACGCAGACGGAGACCACTTCATGAGCCGGCGTGCATTGGCGACGACGATCCGCTTCGGCACCGACGGCTGGCGCGCAGTGATCGCCGACGGCTTCACGTTCGCCAACCTCGAACGTGTGGCGCAGGCTTATGCGGACTTTCTTCAGCAATCCTTTCAAGATGAACCAACGGGCGGCGCCAACTCAGCCGGACGCCGCCCGTTGGTGATCGTCGGCTACGACCGGCGCTTTCTCTCGGAGCAGTTCGCGACGCGCGCGGCGGAAATTCTCTGTGGCAACAATTTGCAAGTCCGTCTTTTTGATCGAGATGTGCCGACGCCGCTCGTCTCGTGGGCCGTGCGCGAAGAAGCGGCGGCGGGCGGTGTCGTGATCACGGCCTCGCACAATCCGGCACACTTTAACGGCTTCAAGCTCAAAGCGCCGTGGGGCGGCAGCGCGACGCCGGAAACGACGTCGGCGGTCGAAGCGTTAGTCGATCAGCAAGCGCCCGCGCTCGGCTCTCTACCGGCGGACGCACGCGGCGCAATAGATTCCGCCGTTGCCAGTTATCGCGCGCAGATCGCGCGGTTAATTGATCTGGACCAATTGCGAAACGCCCACGCGCGCGTCGTCGTCGATCCGATGCACGGCACCGGCGGAAGTTGGGTCGAGAGTTTTCTCGGCGGTGGGGCGCTGGCGACGGAAACGATCCGGGGCTGGCGTGATCCGCAGTTCGGCGGCGTCAACCCTGAACCGATTGACGCGAATCTGGAATTGCTCAAGCGGCGCGTCAGTGAGACAAGTGCGCTTGTCGGTTTAGCGACCGATGGTGACGCTGATCGGCTCGGCGCGGTCAACGAACTGGGGGAGACGATGACGATGCACGAAGTGGTCCCCCTCGTCCTGCTCCACCTCGCGCGCACACGCGGCATGAGCGGCGGCGTCGTCCGCACTTTCTCACAATCAATTTTAACCAAGCGGATCGCCGCCGCTCACGGATTAAAACTTTACGAGACGCCCATCGGCTTCAAATACGTCGCCGATCTGATGCTGCGCGATGACATCCTGATCGGCGCGGAAGAGTCCGGCGGGATCGGCGTCAAAGGCCACATCCCCGAACGCGACGGCATTCTCAATTCGCTGCTGCTCCTCGAAGCAATCGTGGCGGCAGGCCAACCGCCCTCCGAGATGGTCAAAGAGATGCACCGCGAGTTCGGAGAGTTTTACTATGGCCGGCGCGACATTCATGTGGATGTCGCGCGCGGACTCGATCTCGTCTCGCGTATGGCTCAAGCACCGCCCGGCCAAGTCGGCCGCCACGCGGTCACGGAGATGGCCGACATGGACGGGACCAAGCTCATTTTCGGAGACGAGTCGTGGCTTCTCTTTCGCCAATCCGGCACCGAGCCGATGCTCCGCGTTTATTGCGAAGCCACTTCTGTCGTTAAGCTGCGCGAGCTACTTGCCGCCGGCTTTTCAATGACTGAACTCTCAGGTTCAAAGTTGCAGAATTAAGATTGACGCAACTCCCTGAATTTTTAATCCGAAACCTATTTAACCCATGCCGGAGTTGCCGGAAGTAGAACTCGTCGTGCGGGCGCTGGAGCGCCTCGTCGGCGGGCAACAAATCGTCGCGGCTCGACTGTTGCGCCCCGGCCTCGCGCCTGAAACACCGCCCGCAGTCTTCGCGCGGCGACTGCGCGACTGCACGATTCGTCAGGTAACGCGGCGCGGAAAGCACATCATCTTCGAGATGGATCGTCCGCTGGCCTTAATCACGCACTTGCGGATGACAGGCAGATTCTTACTGCTCCCACCTGAAGCGCCGCTCCCGAAACACACGCACGCCCTCTTTTACTTCGCCGACGAACGCCGCTTAGCCTTCGCGGATCAGCGCCATTTCGGCATGATGAAAATTGTGAAGATTGGCGAATTGACGCAGGCTAAAGAGTTGCGACTGCTGGCCCCGGAGCCGTTTTCCGATGCTTTCACGCCGGCCTCTTTAAGGAGCGCGCTGGCCCGCTCGCGCCGGTCGCTGAAAGAAACGCTGCTCGATCAAACCAAAGTCACCGGCCTCGGCAACATCTACGCCGCCGAAGCCTTGTTCCTCGCCCGCATCAATCCTTTTATCATCGCCGCCGAAGTGTCTCCCCGTCGCCTCGCGCGCTTGCATGAAGCGATTCTGCAAGTTTTCCGCGAATCCATCGCTCACGGCTCGACCCTGAACGTCGATCCCGCGGACATCGACGGCAGTTATTACGGCGGCGGCTACGAAAATCATTGGCGCGTCTATGATCGCGAAGACCTGCCCTGCGCCGTTTGCCGCACCCGCATTCGCCGGTTGATGCGCG
>JACCRA010000492.1 GCA_013813825.1 Pyrinomonadaceae bacterium
TACAGCTCGGGGAGAGTGTCTTTAATGTGCATGTCGATACTTACCTGACTGACCTGAGACCGGCCTGACTTCAATCGGCCGGTCCGGTTAGCGGTGACACGTCGAACAACTTGTCAGAATGGCGGTGCTCCGCACTTTGTACTCGGCCTTCTTTTCCAGCCCGATCTTCAACTGTTCGGCCGTCTTGTTCTCCGCCGGCCACTGCATGTTGAAGACTTCCTCTTTCGGCCGCAGGAATCGCTCCGGCTGGCGATGGCATTGCAGGCACCACTCCATCTGCAACGACGACGCTTGATAGACGGCTGGCATTTCGTCGATCTGCCCGTGGCAGGTGTTGCAGCCGACGCCTTTCGCGACGTGGATGCTATGATTAAAGTAAGCATAGTCAGGCAGGTCATGCACGCGCGTCCATTCGAGCGGGCGGCCGGTCTTCCAACTCTCGCGCACCAGTTCAAGGTACGGGCTGTCGGACCAGATTTGCGAATGGCAGTTCATACAGGTCTTGGTTGGCGGCATCCCGGCGCTATTCGACACTTCGACGGAAGTGTGGCAGTAACGGCAGTCGATGCCGTCGTCGCCGCTGTGGTGTTTGTGGGAAAACTGCACCGGCTGTTGGCGCTCGATGTATTGACCGGTGTTGTAGGACGAGCGGTTGACCTCGGCCACCGCCCAGACGACCGCCAGCAGGATGAAGACGCCGCCGAAGATACTCACCTTCGCCAGCGTGTTCGTGCTGTGATGAAAGATTTGCGGCATCGTCGCACCTTCTACTGTTATTTATAAACCCGACGGTAAAGTGAAAGATTCTCTGCCAGTAGCACGGGCGGGCGGCGAGAGACAAAGCGACTACGCCCACGTCAGAGACCTTCCCGCCTCGGAACCCCAGGTACGTCTCCGCTTGAAATCAACCGAATGCACTGCTTTCAGAGGCCATAGTGATACTAAATTTTTCACCGAACGGCAAGCATCTTATTCTGCAATTATGAATTAAGACACCAACTTTACCGTCCGATGAAGCCACCACGAGGCCGCCACTCACCAGCGGAGCGGCATAAATAGCGGGCCGGCGTCTCCAATCAAGTGGGCGAAATATAAATATCCCGCACGCAAATGATGATGATTATTCATGCCTGCTAATGTTAGTAAAGACACCGCGAGCGCCCAGGCGAGATAGTATCAGCCGCCCGGGCGCTCGCTTACAGTCGGGTGCTGCCGGCGGGCGCGACAATCGGTTTCCGCCATCGCACCCGCAATGGTAGGATGTCGTCTTGGTTCTGCGACCGCCGCCGCCAGACGCAAAAAGACATGACGACTCCGACCACCTCTACTGCCGCGCTCCACGATCTGCCGTTGGAGGTGCGCCTGAACCGGCTGGAAGCGCTCGTCGATGCGAGCGAGTCGATCAACCGCGCCACCGGCCTCGACCAAATTCTCCAGAGCATCCTCGATCTGCTCGCCACGCAGTTAAACTGCGAACGCGCGACCGTCTTTTTGCACGACAAGCGGACGAACAAGCTCCACGCCCGGCAGATGCGCGGCTCGAAACATTTCGAGATTCTGTTGGAGCGCGGCGTCGGGATCGCCGGCTACGTCGCCGAGCAGGGTGTCAGCATTTTGCTCAACGACGTGCAGAACGATCCGCGCTTTGATCGCTCGACCGATAAGCGCACCGGCTATCTGACGAAGACGATGCTCTGCGTGCCGCTCAGGAATCCGGAGGGCAAACTGCTCGGTTCGCTGCAAGCCATCAACAATCGCGCTGGCGAATTCACTGAAGCCGATCTTGCGTACTTGGAATCCTTCGCCGTGATGGCCGCCATCGCCGTCGGACGCGAGCAACTGGCGCAGGAAGCTTTGCGCTCAAATCTCATCTCGACCGAGTTGGAGTTGGCGCGCAAAATTCAGCAGCGATTACTGCCGGCCACCGGCAAGATCAATTTGCCCGCGCCCTACTGCGCGTGGGGAATCAGCCAGCCGTGCTATGACGTGGGCGGCGACGCTTTCGACGCCCTGGCGCTGCCCACTGGCGAGTGCGCCTTCTGGGTGGCCGATGTGAGCGGCAAGGGGATCGGCGCGGCGCTGCTGATGACGACCTTGCAGATCGAAATGCGCGAACTGATCCGCGACCGCCGCGACTTGGCGCAAGTCGCCGGGGAGCTTAACACCAAAGTCAATAGCGTCGCACCGCTCGGCACTTACGCGACGCTCTTCGTCGGCGTGCTCGACGCTCAGACCGAGCGCCTCCGCTACGTCAACGCCGGACACCTCCCGCCGCTCAGGATCGGCGGCAATGGTGGCGGCGTGGCGGCGCGCGAATTCGATGTCGGCGGCTTCCCCATCGGGCTGCTGCCCGGCAGCGCCTACGAAGTCGGCGAGACCGCTTTTCGCCGTGGCTCGCGGCTCGCGGTTTTTAGCGACGGCGTCACCGATTCGGAAAACTGTGCCGGCCAGACCTTTGAGGACGAGGATATGGCCGCGCGCCTCGCCACCCTCGACGCGCACGATCTCGACCAACTCGGCTTGGCATTCTTCGCCGACCTCGACCGGTTCCGCATCGGCGTCCCCGCCAAAGACGACACCACCTTCCTGCTCATCGGCCTCGACTGATCAGAAGAGTCCAAAGTCCAAAGTCATCAAGACAAGCTCTTGACTTTAGACTTTGAACTTTGGACTTTGGACTTAAGGAGCGCGTGCGCGACGACGGCCACGATGATGATTGCGCCGCCGACAAGGGCATAATCGGACGGACGCTCGCCGATAAAAAGAAAAACCCACACCGGATTTAAGACCGGCTCGACATAGCCGATGATGCCGGCGTCGAGCGACTTGACGCCGCGCGCGATGCCGAGCGTCATCAGCGCATAGGCGAAGCCGATCTGCACGATGCCGAGATAGGCGACGATAGCTAAATTAGTCGCGGTCAGTTGATTTGTTTCCCCGATCAGGTAAGGAAGCGTCAGTCCGACGAGCAACCAATTGCCGTAGATGACGGATGAAGCACGGTTCACTTCGCGCGCCCGCGGGTGGCGGAGCAAGAGATAAAAAAACGCGAAGCAGAAGCCCGATGCGAGCGCCGCCAAGTTGCCGCTCACGTCCTGTGGCCGCAGTTGGCCGACGAAGAAGAGAGACATCCCGGCGAGGCAGCACGCGATCACGGCGAAGTCGCGGGCGCGGTATTTCTCACGGTAAAAAAGCGGCTCTAGCAGCAGGATGTAAATCGGCGCGGTGTATTGCAAGAAGATCGCGTTGGCGGCGATCGTCAACTTCGTCGCCATGACGAAGAGCAACAGCAGCGCGGCGTAGAGCACCGAGGCAGAGGCCGTCACGCGGTTGAGGCGAAAGCCTTCGCGTCTGGTCAACAGCATCACCGTCGCGGCGGCGAACAGCGAACGCCAGCAGGAGAGGGCCGGAGCTGACAGCGTGCTGGCTTTGATGAACAGCCCGCCCGTGCTCCACAAAACGGCCGCGCCAACCACCAGCCAGAACGGTGAGACGCTGGCACGGCGCTGCTCAAAACCGGAGTTGGGAGGCCGTTGATTCAAGTGTGGGTTTTCAAGTCCCGCTCAATTAAAATGCATATGATTGGAATACAAGAAAGACGGGTCCCCTAAATCACACGAAATAGCACGACACAAAGACCATAAATCTCGTGTTTGGCTTCGCGTCGTGTGCGTGTAGTTTAGTGGATCACGCCGATTCTGTTCCGTTCTAAAGCTGCCAAAGAATAAAGCCCTCCAACTCGGAGGGCTTTTCACTGTAGCTGTTGCGAAATTAAAAACGGAAGCCAACGCCCGCGCCGGACTTAAAATCATGTCTCTTCTCGCCGACGGCAATAACTGTCGGGGGTTATTGTATCGACTGGGAATGTACCCGAAACGCGCAACTAGGTGATGAAGATCGGATCATTAGTAGGATATGCCGGATAGCCCGTGGCATTGCACCATCAGACAATCAGCTTGCTCCCCCCTAAGTTTGACGTGAGCGATTCGATAGGTATCGCGCCGCCATCGCCGCAATTGCGCCTACCACCAGCGGATTGCCCAAAGCTTTCAACAGAAAGGGTTGCTCGCGGGCGGTCTGCTGTAATGCGCCGGGAGCATTCTGCTGTGCATAGCCTGCCAGACGTCCGATGTCCTGTACGCCCATGCGTTGCGGGTCGGTCGAAGATAGCCCAACTTTCTCGCCCAGTGAGCTGGCATCTAAGCCCAACATTTTCTGTAACGATCCTAAAAGTCCGCCGGCGAATCCCGCACGCTGTTGCGGTTCCATGTTCTGCGCGGCTTGGGCGAACTGACTTGGATCCATCTGCGAAATGTATGTGCCTGCCGCACGCTGGAACTCCGGGTGTCCCGCGTTCGCAAAACGGTCGAAGCGTTGATTGACCTCGTCCGGCGCGACGTAAGTATTAGGATCGGAAAAGCGATTCATAAAATCCGAAACATCCGCATCTTCATCCAAGCCGAAAGTTTGCGTTCCTGTGTTAGAACTCATTTGCTGATTCTCCTTTGTAAGTTTGAAAGCCGTCGAAATTTCAGTTGAAGCCCGGCGCGGGTGTAAAAGTAGTGTCTCTACCCCGTGGCGCGGAAGGGTCATGCTTCATCACCGCCAACTCTTTCCCGTTCGGAGCGTAAGCACGCACGGTCAGTACGCGATCCGGAAACTGATCGCGCATCTCTTTAAGCATTGTTTGCATTAAGGGGCGCACTTGGCGCAGTTTTACGTTCTCGGAAAGAACAACTTCTAATTCGTTGTCGCCGTTCATGCGCGCGTCACGAATTACGTTGTTACCACTCGCTGCATTCTTAATGCGCGCCAGAAACGCCTCTTGCTGTGTCACGCCCCGATTTGTCTGCGGCGCGATTGTCGTTGGTTGGGTGGCTACCGGAGGCGTCGTCGTTGTTGTCGTGCTCGTCTGCGTGCCCGCTCCCCCTCCACAACTCACGGCGAGCATTGCGACCATAGTTAAAACAAACGCCCCGCCGCCTCTGTGTATGGTCGCCGACATAAGGCGTTTTCGATTTGTGGTGATCATTAATTTTTACCTTACAACTTCCGCAAGTTTTCGAAAGGTACTCCATCCACCAAAAGCGTTAATTACAAAGTACATTTTAGTTAGCATACACTTACAGCCGCGGCGCAAAATGCTCACTAAATGAAGGTTTCGGTGAACAGCTTTATCATAGGATAACTACAAACATCTGAAGCGAGCAGACATTGAAGCCCTTTCGCCAATGTATGATTTATGTTCTTAAATCACTACGTGGTAGGCAAGAGCAAGGTGCGTACCAAAAGGCTTGACCGAGTTGTTTGTGCGAATTTCGGAAGCGAACATCCCTTGCGCGGCTTAATCACTGTCCTTGATGCCCTCTGCTTTCGCGAAATATCTGAGGGCGCTTGCGAATAAGTCGTAAGGGTCTGGAGTGCTTAAGCTGACTATAACGGATGCTGCGGCAGTAGCAGCTTTAATAACTTTTGGCACAAGTTCTTTGACTTATTGTTGAAGCGCCATTCGCACTCTTTCAAGTGTATGTTGAAAGTGCGCGCCGAGACGCCATCAATTCTGGATGACCTGCAAAGAGTACATGAACGGAAAGCGGAGCATTGTTAAATTCACGAACCCGCTGCCGCGGCATTGGATGAATCAGGCTATAGATCGTAGTGGTTTTAAGCTCTGCTCTGTCGTCTTTTCTTAGAATTCTGAGACCATTACTTTTTGACCCTGACCGATAATTTTTCATTAACCGTAAAATTATTTGTGGCACTGGTCACTTGGTGAAATCCGCGTCATGTTTTTCCGTCTGGTTCAATCTGAGCAGGTCAAGAACAACTCTTCACTTACCGAACCGGAAGGAATTGAGAATTGCCGGCAGCTCGCCTTTCTCGCCGACGTCTTCGGGGCCGTCGAGTTCCGGCGCGAGGTTCGAGGCCAGCATGATTATCGCCACGCCTTTCGTCCGGCTGCTTTCGTCCGGCAGCAGAATGACGCGCCCCCACAGATCGATCTCGCCTTTACTCGTTTCCTTGATAGACGAGGTGAACCGCATCTCGTAACCCTCATAAGAGTTAACTGTCACCGCTCCCTCGGAGACCTTCGCGAAGCCGGGGAAGTTTTTGGCGAGCTGCGGCGCGAATTGAGCCATCAACTGCTTGAAGATCGACTCGCGGTTGAGGTTGTTCAAGCTGCTGTACCAAATCTGCCCGACCGCGAAATTCTCCAGCGTGAAGCTGCCACCTTGGCCCGTGTCCAAATCCCGCGAGACCTTGACGTAGTTGCTCGCGCCCGCCTTCCCGGCCTTGTCATCCAGCGCCCACGTGTCCGGGTAGTTGAACGAGAAATCGACGTAGTGCTCGTGAAAGTCTTTCGACAGCGCCGCCTTTGAGTTGACGTAGCGAATCGTCTCCGCCACCGGCGACGGCGACGGCACGGGCGTTGTTGGCGACGGCTGGTTTCGGCTCGCGACGTAGGCCAATCCGCCAAGCGCGGCGACGGCGATCACGATCAGCAGCAGGCACCCGACGCCGCCCGCGATGATCCACGGCAGCTTCGACTTCGGCGCGGGCTGACCACCCCCGACAGGCGACATGCCCGGCGGCGACGGGGGAAAATTCGAGGGAGAATAGTTTTGCATCTGAAAGCTCCTTAAAAGCAGGTGACGGGTGTCGGGAGAAGGTGAGTCATGCTTTTACCCGACACCTGACACCCGGCACCTGACACCCTTTGTCAGTTGAGATGATCGTAGTTCAGCGCGGCGTTGAAGAGCAGGAAGAAAGCGCCTTGCGTCTGGTGTCGCCACATGGGGTTGGTGGCGAACAAGACGACGTGGCCGCGGCCGATGGGCACGTCGATGATCGCGGGGCGGTTCGCCAACTCCGCGCCGCTAGCGAGCATGCCGCTGACGAGCAAGTTCTTCTCGTCTTTAGCGAAACGCAACAGGACGCGCGGGCGCTCCGTCGGCGGCACGTAAAAGGGACCAAGCTGCAAACGCTGTTCGTCCGTCAGTTGCTCTTCGCCGGGGCGAGCGGGCGGGCGCTCTGGTGGCGGGCCGGCCTGCGGCATTCCCTGCACGATGTCCGGATCGTCCACACTTCCGCGCCCGGAAGGACGGGGACCAGTGGCAGTAGTGGTGCCGCCGCCGCCTGTTGCGCCGGGCGGCGGGGCGACTTGCAGGAGCGGCGCTTGATTAAAGTAAATCGCCAAGTTTTCGCCGTAGCCATAAGAGATCGGGCTTTTGCGATCCGCGAACGTCGCGTTGTAGAGCGAGCCGCGCGCCTGCAACTGCCGCGGCTCTTCAATCGACACTCCCGACGTGAGGCCGAAATCCACTGGCACGCGCACGGTGTTCTGCACCGCGACGAAAAGGCCGCCGTCGGCGACGAACTTTTGCAAATGGGCGACGCCGCCGAGACCCATGCCGCCGCGCATATCGTCGGTCTGGTCTGGCGACATGCCGAGGTTCGGCGTGAGTGGCGTGTTCTTCCACGGGATCGGATCGCCGCGCCGCGGAATGCCGTTGACGATAGCCTGCGCCGTACCGCCGACGGGCGGAAAGATGATCACGTCATACTTCTCTTTGAGGTTCGGCGTGTCGCGCACCGTATGTTCGGAGATGTAAGCGTAGGGAATTTTCAAGCGGTCAAACTCAATGCGATACCAGCCCTCATTCTGCGTGTTAGTCCATGTGTGCAGAATCGCGATGCGCGGCACGGCGAGTTCGTGTGTTTTGACGGCGGGCATGGAATTAACGCCCACGGCCGTCAGTCCCAGGTCTGTGACCGCCGCTTCGAGTTGGCGGCGCAAGTCTGTGGAATTGCCTTCAGTTTTGATGATGAATGAGCCGGCGTTGAAGTCCTGCGCGCCGACTTTGAACG
>JACCRA010000542.1 GCA_013813825.1 Pyrinomonadaceae bacterium
GATTGTCAGTCCGCTGAGTCCGAGAGTTTCGACGTCATCTCCACGGCCACGGCGTGCGAGGAAGTACAACCCGATTGCCGCGGTCAGCAGTCCCCCGCCCAGCCACGGCCAAAACTTGGGAGCACTGATTGAATTCAACGGCGTCAGAGCGGCGGTATTGGTCCCCCGACGGGACGGAGCGTCAGTTGACACGGTGGAGGCGCCCGGTGTCGGCGCGGTAAATGTTCCGGACGCGGCTCGCTGAGTTTGCTGCGTGGTGTCCACGGTTGGGGAAGCAGAGGTGGCGCGTCCGGCGCTCGGCTTCCCGGTTGGCGGCACGGCCGGCGCTGAAATCGAGGCCGGCGGTTGAGGGACCGAGTAAGAGCGCATCGCGCACACCAACAAACACACAAGGCACAGGCCGGATAGAAAAAACGCGCGCCGCTTCGCCGGCAGGCAAATCGGTCTCAATCGAATTGTGACGTGGAATGTGATCGGTAGCATCGGACGGAGTGAGCCACGACGAGGGCGGCGAGGCCTAAACATTATGCAACAATGTTGGCACGCTTGTCATCAGTCTTTTTTTAGAGCCCGAGGATCGCTCTCAGGCATCGGCTCGCGCCTGAGACGCTGGCAAAAGTTGCAATGTGCGTGGTGGGTAGTCGGGAAGTGCCGGGGAGGATGAAGACGGAGCGATTAGCGTTCGTCATTAAACTTGTAACCGATGCCCCACACGGTGAGGACCATCTGCGGGTTTTCCGGGTTGTCTTCGATCTTGCCGCGCAGGCGGTTGATGTGCGAGTCGATGGTGCGGTCGTAACCTTCGTAGGAATAGTCCCAGATTTTTTCCAGCAAGTATTTGCGCGGGAAGACGCGCCCGGGATTGGTTGCGAAGAGTCGCAGCAATTCAAATTCTTTCGGGGTCAACTCGATGTGCCGATCTCCGACCGTCACTTCGCGTTTAGCGGGATCGATCTTCAGTTTGCCGCGAATGATCGGAGCGTCTTCGCCGGCCGCTTCCGTCCGCGTGGCCGCTTGTGCGCGCCGCAGCACGCTCTTAATGCGTGCCTCCAATTCACGCAACGAGAACGGCTTCGTGATGTAATCGTCGGCGCCCATTTCGAGGCCGAGGACTTTATCAACCACGTCGTCCTTCGCCGTCAGCATCAAGATCGGAATGTACGGAGCTTTCTCGCGCAGTTCGCGGCAGACCGCCAGCCCGTCCATCTTCGGTAGCATCAAGTCGAGCACGATGGCGTCCGGGCTTTCGTTCAGCGCGGCCTGCACGCCGGCCACGCCGTCCCCGGCGGCGCTCACCACATAACCCGCCCGCGCGAAATACTCCTTAATCGCGGTCGAGATGTTTTCGTCGTCTTCAATGACGAGCAGGGAGATTTTACGCTCGCCCGCGGACGGCTCATTTCCGTCCGCTTTATGCATCGGGTTTTTGCTGCTCATGGAGATTAGAGGTGACGGAATGACAAAAAGCTCTGGCAACACAATCTTTTATAGCGTGTCGGTAGCACCTTCGGAAACGCAGGGAATATAACAGCACATCCGCGTCTGATTCAAGCGATGATCGCTTCGACCCCGTCCGCGCCGACCCTGCGCGACGCCACTCGGCGGTGATTAACATCCCGGTTTTTGGGTGAATAGGGACGCAACGAACAACTCTCTCGTCAAGCCTCGATCCGCCGATCCGGCCCGCCGCTCTTTTTCTTGACAAAGCGGTGGCGCGTGCGCACAATCGCCGCTCGCCGTTTGCAGACTTGTTAATTCTCATCTTCCTACACAGTTAAGCACCATGAACGCCTCTGCGCCGGTCAGTCAAACATCGCTTGCCAGCCTCGTTCTCGTCCGGCGCGGCAAAGTGCGCGACGTTTACTCGGTCGACGAAGAACATCTCTTGATCGTCGCCACCGACCGTATTTCCGCCTTCGACTGCATCCTGCCAACGCAGATCAGCCGCAAGGGCGAAGTGCTGACTGCCATTTCCCGCTTCTGGTTCGAGCGTCTCGCGCATCTCGCGCCACATCATCTCGTCACGACCGAGATCGAGCACATGCCTGACAGCGTGCGTGGGGAAACGGCACAGTTACGCGGGCGTTCGATGTTCGTGAAGCGTACCGAAGTTTTTCCGGTCGAGTGCGTCGTGCGCGGCTACCTCGCCGGATCGGGCTGGAAAGACTACCAACGCACCGGCCAAATCTGCGGCCACCGTCTGCCTCCCAGACTGCGCGAGGCGGAACAACTCCCCGCGCCGCTCTTCACGCCGGCCACCAAAGCCGCTGAAGGCCATGATGAAAACGTCAGCGAAGCACGCATGGCCGAGATCATCGGCGCGGAAGCGGCGCGCCAATTGCGCGACACTTCCCTCGCCCTCTACCGCGCAGCGGAGACTTACGCTCGCTCGCGCGGCATCATCATCGCCGACACCAAATTTGAGTTTGGTCTCGACCGGGACGGGCGGACGCTTCTGATCGACGAAGTCCTGACGCCCGACTCCTCGCGCTTCTGGCCGCTCGATCAATATGCGCCCGGCTGCGGCGGCGACGTACCGGCCTCTTTCGACAAACAGTTTGTCCGCGACTACCTCGAAACACTCGACTGGAACAAACGCCCGCCCGCGCCCCCACTCCCCCCCGAAGTGGCCGCCGCCGTCACCGCGCGTTACTTAGAGGCTTACCGGTTGCTCACAGGAAAAAGTTTGGGTTTGAGCGTCTCATAGTTTGAGTCATTGAACTGATTACGACAGCCACATTGCAGGCCGAATGCGCGCCGGTTTCAACTCCGACGACAAAGCGCTCGCTTCTCTTCGCCGGGTACCGACAGTTGGCAAGTTGGCAGTTAATCATTCGCATCCCGGGGGAAATTCTGAGCTTGTTGGAGAAGCCATGCAGATACGCGCCCGCCTTGAAGTTCTAATCGACGAAATGCTCGACGGAAGGATCATGCTCGACGAAGCCTCCGCCGAGTTTGAGAAGCTCTATATCCAGAAGGCCCTCACGCGCCACAAGAATCACCTGTCCAAGACGGCCTCCTCGCTGGGCATTCACCGCAACACTCTCTCTAAGCGCGTCGCGGCTTATCGCGTCCAAGAACGCCCACCCCAGAAAGCGCCTGCGCCACGACGAAAGCGGTAAGTTGTCGCTTCCCAAACCGACCCCCTCTGGAGGCACGGTTGACAAGTTATCAGTAACAATATATTTTTAGCACTCGCTTCAAGAGAGTGCTAAAGCGGGTTTCCGGCTCATTGACTAAGGGGCAACGCTTAGTCCGTGAGTAACGCACCGGCTTGTCAAATTCTCCCGGCGCGAGGCGTGCTCAGTTTTTTTGAGACCATTTTCCGCAATCCAAACACTCGCCCACGGGCGACTGAAAATCTGAAAAGGAGCTTTATGGCTACAAACATTAGACCTCTTCATGATCGTGTGATCGTGCGCCGCCTTGAGGAAGGCGAGCAAATGCGCGGCGGGATTATCATCCCTGACACCGCGAAGGAGAAACCGCAGGAGGGCGAAGTAATCGCCGTCGGCGAAGGCAAGCGCAAGGACGACGGCACGCGCCAAGCATTGGACGTGCGGGCCGGCGACCGCGTGCTGTTCGGCAAATACAGCGGCTCGGAGATCAAGCTTGACGGCGAAGAATTGATGATCATGCGCGAGGACGAGATTCTCGGCGTCATCGAGCGTGCGGGCGCGGCGGCCGGCGGCGGTACCGGCACGACGACGGGCGGCGGCAAAAAAGGCGGCAAGTAGTTTGCGAGTTAAAGCTGCTGCTGTTTTTTCTTTGTTTGAATCAGTGAGTTTGCATGTGAGGAGAAGATAAGAGTTATGGCGAAACAAGTTATTCACGGCGAGGAGTCGCGCGCGGCCATCCTGCGCGGCGTCAACCAGTTGGCTGACGCAGTGAAGATCACGCTCGGGCCGAAGGGACGCAATGTCGTCCTCGATAAAAAGTTCGGTTCGCCGACGATCACGAAAGACGGCGTAACGGTGGCGAAAGAGATCGAGTTGAAAGACTCAATGGAAAACATGGGCGCGCAGATGGTGCGCGAAGTGGCCTCGAAGACCTCGGACATCGCGGGCGACGGCACGACGACGGCGACTGTGCTGGCGCAGTCGATCTTCAAAGAAGGCGTCAAGACCGTCGCGGCGGGCGCGAACCCGATGGCCCTCAAGCGCGGCATCGACAAGGCCGTGATCCGCGCCGTCGCGGAGATCACCAAACTGTCGAAGCCGGTCAAGGGCGAGATGATCGCGCAGGTTGGCACGATCTCGGCGAACGGTGATGCAACCATCGGCCAGTTGATCGCGGAAGCGATGGCACAGGTCGGCAAAGACGGCGTCATCACGGTCGAAGAGTCGCGCACGATGGAAACCTCGCTCGAAGTGGTCGAAGGGATGCAGTTTGATCGCGGCTATTTGTCGCCCTACTTCGTCACCGATCCGGAGCGGATGGAGTCGGTGCTCGACAACCCGCTGATTCTGATCAACGAGAAGAAGATCAGTTCGATGAAAGATTTGCTGCCGCTGCTGGAGCAGATCGCGAAGATGGGCAAGCCGCTCCTGATCATCGCCGAGGACGTGGAAGGTGAGGCGCTCGCCACGCTCGTCGTCAACAAGCTGCGCGGCACGCTGAACGTCGCGGCGGTCAAAGCTCCGGGCTTCGGCGACCGCCGCAAGGCGATGCTCGAAGACATCGCGATCATGACCGGCGGCAAGGTCATCAGCGAAGACCTCGGCATCAAGTTGGAGACTGTTCAAGTGTCCGATCTGGGCAGCGCTAAGAAGATCACGATTGACAAGGACAACACCACGGTGGTTGACGGCGGCGGGCAGTCGGACGACATCGCCGGGCGCGTCAAAACGATCAAGGCGCAGATCGAAGACACCACTTCGGATTATGATCGCGAGAAGTTACAAGAGCGTCTGGCGAAGTTGGTCGGCGGCGTCGCGGTGATTCGCGTCGGCGCGGCGACCGAGACGGAGTTGAAAGAGAA
>JACCRA010000544.1 GCA_013813825.1 Pyrinomonadaceae bacterium
TAGCTTCACTGCTGAAACGAAGGCATCAGGGGCTCGCACATTTGCGAACGCCGCCAGAAACAAGGAGGCGGAGCCTCTTCCGCACCCGCGTCCGTAGTCCACGCCAATCCCCGGAGTGCCGAATACCCAAAGCCGCGCACCCCATTCGCCTCCTGCACGTTGAAGATAACAAAATGGTTGCCCGCCTGATCAAAGAAGCGCTGGAGGCACAAGGCTTCAGCATCGAGACCTGCCACGACGGGGCCGCCGCACTTAAGAAGATCGCAGGTGATGCCCACTATGATGTTCTGCTCTTCGACAACGAATTGCCCGGCGTGCAAGGGTTGGAGTTGATCCGCCGGGCGCGCGGCTTCGCCCACCGCCAGCACACGCCGATGCTCATGCTCTCGGCCAGTCCGTATGAGGTCGAGGCCTTACGCGCGGGCGCGGATGCGTTTCTCCTCAAGCCATCTGACGCCAACTCGCTAATCGGGGTCATCAACCGCTTGCTGGCTCATCGCCTTTTGGGGATGCCGGAGATCGAGACGGCGCGGTTGCGGCTGCGGCTCTTTACCGCCAACGACTTAGACGACCTCACCCACCTGTTCGGCGACCCCGACGTGATGCGCTACCTCGGCGTCGAGGCCGGCCAGACTCACTCACGCGCCGAGACGCAGCCAATCCTCGACAGTATCATTGGAGGATGGCGCCGGCGTGGCTTCGGCAGATGGGCGGTCATTCACAAAGAGAGCGGCCAGTTGATCGGCGTCTGTGGGCTGCGGCGGCTCGATGGCGAGATCGAACTGGTGTACATGCTGGCAAAAGAATATTGGGGGCGGGGCTACGCTCGCGAAGCAGCCAGAGCCAACCTGCGATTCGGGTTTGAAGAGCTAGGGCTGAAACGCATCGTGGCGATCACGCGGCGTGAAAACGTCGCCTCGCAGCATGTCATGCAAAGCATCGGGATGCGCTACGAGCGGGAGGGGCGCTACTACGGTGTGGAGGCGATGTGTTACGCGATCTCGCGCGCGGAGTTCGCGGCGGGCGATGCCTTCTATGCATTAACAAGACTGACGCCAGAGCCGTCTTGAGCGGTGAATTCTTGAGTTGCTGAAATTAGACTAATCTCCAGCTCAGCCCGTGTTTCAATTGATAGACGGGATGATCGCGCACGCGCTACCTACTGCTACAAGCATCAATCTCCACCTTGAGTCACTAAACCCCGGAAAATAGTCTGATCAAAAATAGCGCTGGCGATTATACTGGCTCGCGGGGCGCTGGCAGCAGCCGAAACAAGACGTCAGACACTGCCGGCAACGCTCTGATCGTCGTTTCAAAAGTATGGGAGTTTCGGCAGTTGCAACTTGACGAGGAAAAACTGTTGGCGGCGCTTGCAGACGCGGCGGACGTTGCGGAGCCGGAGGTTCGACGCGGGTTCGCGCCCGAACAGTTGGTGCCGTGTCCGACCTGCCTGCGGCGCAACGCGCCGACGCGGATGAACTGCTTATATTGCGGCGCGGCTCTGCCGGCCGCAGTAATGGCGGCGGGGAGCGCGCTTGATCCGCGTCGCCCCGCGTTGCTTCCGGTGGACGAATGGGAGTCGGGCTTTAACGTCGTCGTGCTGCCGTCGCCGCCGACATCATCGACAGGAGCGGACGGAGAAGTGTCCGGCCGTCTCGCCGCCGAAGGGTTGGCCGAAGCGGCGGCGCTGCTCAAAATTGAAGCCGGACAATTGCGGGAGCTGACAGAAGCGAACGAGTTGCTGCCGCTCGCCCGCGTATCGTCGGCTGCGGAAGGCGAGTTGCTGGAAAAGCGTCTGACGTCTCTGGGCTTGCGCGTGGTAATCGTGGCGGACGATGATCTGGCGATTGACGCGCTGCCGCCGCGGCGCGTCCGGCAGCTTGAATTTGAAGCGACCGTCTTGGTCGGCTGGCGACACGTGGAGCAGGCGGCGGAGAGCGTCGAATGGTCTGAGATCAGGCTGCTGGTGCCGGGGCGGATTCAGCGCAAGCGGATCGAGATGGATGAACGAAGCAAGCGCGGATCGGAGCGAGAATTGGTGTCGGCGCGCGAGTTTTACGCCGACGAAAACGTACTGGACATTTACTTCGCGCGGTCGCGGCAGAATTGGCGAATTATGGCCGAGCGGTTTGACTACTCGTGTCTCAGCGCGGAGAAAAGTTTATTGACCGTCGAAAATTTCCAACGATTGACGGCGGCGGTGCGTCAACGTGCGACGGCAGCCGTCTATCACGACGCTTACCCGCGCGTGCGGCACCTGCTGAAATTTGCGTGGCCGCCGGGAGAGCAGTCGAGCACGGGCGGCTTGCGCCGCGACGGCCGGCCGGGGCGCGTCCGCTCCGAGGCCGTGTTGAGCGTCAGCAACGAACGACAGTTCACGCGCTACGGTCGTCTGCTCCGACACTACCTCACGAAGGGGACCAACGCGACATGAGGCCGCGACGCAGCCACGACGTGGACGCCGCCGCGCCATCTGACGGCGAGTCGCCAACTGGCGCACAACTCTACGGCGTCTTGCCGGTGTTGGAAGCCTTGCGCGCGGGACAGCGGCAGATCGAGCGGATCGTCGTCGCCGAAGGCGCACATGAAGCGCGCTTGCAGGAGTTGCTGCAACTGGCGCGTGCGCGGCGTGTCATTGTGCGCCGCGCGCCGCGCGCCGAACTGCAACGGCTAACGGCGGGCGCGAATCATCAAGGCGTCATCGCCCTCGTCGCGGCGGCGGCTTATGCGGACGCGGAAGAGTTGCTCGACGCGCTTGCCGCCCGCGTGGGGACCAACGCTGCGCCGCCGCTCGCCGTGGTGCTTGACGGCGTGGAAGACCCGCGCAACCTCGGAGCCGTTATCCGCACGGCGGAATGTGTGGGCGCGCATGGCGTCTTTGTGCCCGAACGCCGCGCGGCCGGCCTGACGGAAGCGGCGGCGAAAACGGCTGCCGGCGCACTCGAATACGTGCCGGTGGCGCGCGTGGTGAACGCGGCGCGGCTCGTCGAAGATTTCAAAGCGCGTGGCATCTGGACCATCGGGACGGACGCCGCCGCTCAGGTCTTTTACACTGATTGGGATTGGACGCAGCCCGTCGCGCTCTTCTTAGGCGGCGAAGGCGAAGGCTTGCGCCGTCTCGTGCGCGAGCGTTGCGACGCGCTGGTTCGCATCCCGCTGTGCGGGCGCATCGAATCGCTCAACGTCTCGGTGGCCGCCGGCGTCATCCTCTACGAGGCATTGCGCCAGCGAACCCTCGCCGCCGGTGCGGCGTATAACGCGGCTGACAAAAAATAAGAAGCTGTCAGTGATCAGTGGTCAAATACGTTTGCGCCACTCGATCTTGATCTCTAGTCTTTAGGGGCTGTGTTCAAAGTCCCTGAAGGGGCCATGTTATTGAAATTAGAAGTTGCTCGAAAACTCGATCTTTCGGAATCGGCAAGTTCTGAAATTTCAAATTTGAGATCTGAGATCGCAGCTTCCTTTTGAACTTCTCGCGCGTCGAGTATTCGCGACGCGCGACGGATTTTTTCGGAGACAATCATGTACTGCCCGAACTGCGGAACACAGAACATCGAAGGGGCGAGTTTTTGCCGTGCCTGCGGCGCTAACCTGAGCCTTGTGCCGCAGGCGTTGACCGGACACCTGCCGGAGTCCGTCGCGTCGGGCGGCGAAGAGGGCGGCAGGAAGGGGAAGAAGCAGGACAAGCAGCCGAGCATCGAGAAGGCGATCACGAACGTTTTTCTCGGCATCGGCTTTCTCTTCGTCTCGTTCGCGGTGATGCGGTTCGCGCCGGCGGGACGCATTTGGTGGTTCTGGATGCTGATTCCGGCCTTCTCGCTGCTGGGCGGCGGCGTCGCCGAGTTTGTGCGTTTCCGCCTCAGTCAGTCCGCCGCGCAACGACCGCAAGTCTTGCCGGCGTACTCGCCGCCGGCGTCCGCACCGGGAATGCCGCCCGCCGCCAGCGCATTGCCGCCGCGCCGTAACACCAGCGAGTTGTACGCGCCGGGAAGCGTGACCGAAGGCACGACCCGCCTGCTCGAACACGAGCCACAGACACGACTATTCGATAGCGCTGTTCCCGCCGAGCGCCGGAAAGAAGATTGAAGGTGGCGGATACTTGTTACCTTACTTTGGTAGTGACGACATTCGGGGAGATGAGGCGGCGGAAGGCGCGACCGTGAGGGCTTACTCTTACCCACATCTTTTTGCTCCGTAGGAGCAACTGACAATAGCCCAGCGATTTATCGCTGGGACTAAGTTTTATAACCCGTCTGAGTCCCGTAGATACCGTCTTGCTTGTCAAGCGGCATGTGGTTGTTGCTGAGGTCGTCCGTAGTTTGGGTCAAAGGGTTTACGACTCTTCAGCACCCCGTAAGCCAAGTGCAGCAGTTTACGCATTGCCGCCCCGATCTGCACCATCGGCGGTTTGCCCCGCTCGGCTAAACGTTCGCATAAGGCTTTGATAAGTGGGTTATAGCGTTTGGCAACGACCGCCGGTAAGTAGACCGCCCGGCGCACTCTGGCATTGCCGGTCTTTGACAACTGCGTTTTGCCGCGCACCGAGGTTCCCGACTCGCGCTGCTGGGGCGAGACTCCGGCGTAAGCTGCCACTTGCCGCGCACTCGCGTAACTCTTGAGGTGGATGATCTCAGCCAACAAGCGCGCGGCGGTGCGTTCGCCAATGCCCGGTATCGAGACCAGCAACGCGACATCCGCACGCAAGTCGGGATGACGGGCGCTGTGCTCCGTGATGGCTGCTTCGACCTCCACGACCTGACCCTCCAAATGGCGGATGAGTGCGGTGAGCGAGTCGCGCACGATCTGCGTGGTCGCCGTCGCCAGTTGATTGGCGTGCTGCTGGCGCGCCGCTTCGAGTGTCTCGAGGTGGCGGATAAGCCCCTGCAACTCAGTGATTTCGGGGAGCGGCGGCGTCCATGCGGGCGGTGTTTGGGTGAGACAAAAGCGGGCGATGAGTTCGGCGTCCGCCTTGTCGGTCTTAGTGCGTGTGAGGCGACTCTTGCCAAAGTCATGGATGCGCGCCGGATTGACGACACTCACCCGATGCGCGCGCTCAAGCAAGTCACGGGCGAGGGCGTCGGCGTAAGTCGAAGTGGCTTCTAAGCAAGCGTGGGTGGTGGTAACGTGATGTTTCTTGAGCCACGCGGCGAGTTCAGTGAAGCCGGCGGGCGAGTTGGCAAAGCGCGTGCGATGGCGCAAGCTGCCGTCGGGACGAATGAGGCAGGCGTCGAAAGTCAGTTTGGCAATGTCGATGCCGAGGACCGCGTGTGTCATCTTCAAAGTCTCCAATTATCAGAAAAGGGTGGTGTGCTGCACCGGGTCAACCTTGTCTATGCAAGCTCAACTTACGAGAAGTGGCTTCAGATACCGTGCGACCTCGCGGTACAACGGAGTGGAAAGCGACCTGATCTACGGGACAGACTCAAATGGTCATCAGGGACGACACAGGTTGCTGCTTTCCACGCTGCATCCTGTCGTCACAGGATGC
>JACCRA010000576.1 GCA_013813825.1 Pyrinomonadaceae bacterium
TCGACGAGGCCGAGGCGCACGTCCTTTGGCGCATACTCGATGCCGTAGAAATAATGCGACAACTTTCCTTCCGGCGTCGCCAACATGATCGCGCTGGCGTGCGCGAACTGGTTCGACTTCTCGTCGAAGGCATAATGAAAACCGACCGCGTCCGTCAATGCCTTGATCGACTCCGGCGAGCCGACGAGAAAGTGCCACCCTTCAGCCGCGCCCGCGCGCCCGTAGCGTTTCAGGTAAGTCGCTTTCTTTTGCCCGGCATCAATCGGCGTCTCGCGCGGATCGAAACTGACGGTCACGACCTCATACTCTTGCCCCGCATTGAATTTTAAAGCCTGCATCGTCCCGACCAATCCGTTGAGCACCTGATTGCAGAGCATCGGGCAGTTGTAATAGACGAGCGAGATGACGACCGGCTTCTTCCCGAAATACTCGCCAAGCCGCACCTCCCGGCCGCTCTCGTCCTGAAATTTGAGATCAAGCGGCACTTGTTCGTGCAAACGCTGCTCGATGCCGACGCTCTTCAGCATGTCCGGCGTGCCACCCTGCGGCAGCGAACTCTCCGGCGGCCGTCCGTACTGTCCGAATGCCTGCTGCGCGGCGAGCAGTAAGCAGGAAACGATAAGCACTAGGCAGCGAGCGATTAAACCGTACCGCCGCCCCGCCGTCTGAAAACTGGAAACTGGAGACTGAAAACTGCTCACTGGTTCCTCTTCTCCCCTTGCTGTCCCGAACTCGACGGCGACGGCATTATCTCGTCGCCGGCCGGTGGCTGCTGCCCTTGTTGCTGGCCCGTCTGGCTTGGCTGTTGTTGAGATTGGCGCTGAAGAAACATCTTCTTTGCTTCATCAATCGGCACGCGGACGCGGCCCGTGCCTTCGTCAGCCCAGCCGTAGTTCTTTAACTCCTGCTCCCACTGCTGCCTGATGACGCGGTATTCCGACTGCGGCTCTTTCAGGCTCAAGTCCACTCGCTGGCCGTCTTCCCCCGTCACGCCAAAGCCGGGCGCTGCTTGCAGGCGCGGCTCCGGCGGCAGGCGCTCTTCGCCCGTGCGCGCCAGCGGCGAGGCTGGCCGCTCATCCGCCTTCGCCCGCGCCTCGAAAATCCTGAACAGCCCGAACATCGACACACACACGATCACGCCGAAAACGAACAGGCCGAAGACGAACCACGCGATGGGCTTCACCCGCACGTCCGTCGTCTCGTGCGACACGTCCGGGTTCGTAATGTGCGACACGTCCGGCGTCACATGAATCTCGCCCCTGCGACCAAATACGCTCATAACTTAGAACTCCTCACAAACTCTCACACTAATCCAAACAAACTAACATTCGAGGATGTGTAGGGGCTGCGGCTGGTCCCACCCCAGATCGGCGCTTCGCCGATCTCCTCAAGCTTGAATGGTTGCAACGTCAATTATCGCGCTGGCGCGCGATGGGGCTGGGACCAGCCGCAGCCCCTACAAAGATCAGCTTAGTGGTGTCCCGTTGCTGCTAACGCTTCGTCCAGCCCCGGCGCGTTGATCGGCAGCAGCGGCCGGCCTTTCAATTCGCGAATGAAGTAGGCGAGCCAGATGCCGCCGACGCCGATGGTCATGCCGACCATCGCCAACAAGTCGAGCGGTTGAAAGTGCGGGTCCTGCCCTTCGTGGACGAACGCCGGCGAGACGAGATAAACCATGTCGATCATGCGCGCGACAAGCACCATCAACGCGACGCGGCTCAAGAGGCGGCTGTTACGTTTCAGCGTGCGCGAGAGCAGCAGCACGAACGGCAAAGCAAAGTGGAAAAGCACGACGGCGAGGCCGACGTATTGCCAGCCGCCGCGCAGGCGGCGCAAGTACCACGGAATCTCTTCCGGCAAGTTGGCCGACCAAATGATCAGAAACTGCGAGAACGAGAAATAGGCATAGACCATCACGAAGGCCAACAGCAGTTTGCCGTAGTCGTGAAAGTGCGCCGGCAGATAGACGTGCGTGAAGGGTTCGTGTCGTTGCAAAATCGACGCCACCAGAATCACGAACGCGAATGCGGTCAAGGCCCACCCGGCCATGATCAGAAAACCATAGATCGTCGAGAACCAGTGCGGCTCCAAAGACATCATCCAATCGAAGGAAGCGAACGTCACTGTCAACCCGAACAGCAGAATGCCCGGCCCGCTGACGTTTTGCATCCAGTCTTTCAGGCGCGGATCGCCGGTCTCGTCCTGCCGCCGCGAAAATCGGCTCAACAGGAAAGCCAGTCCGCCCCACACGAGGAAGTAAAAGACCGCGCGGCCGAGGAAGAACGGGATGTTTAAGTAATACTTCGCCTTCGCCTGCAAGATGGGATCGTTTTCGACAACGTGATGATCCGACCACTCGTAGAGCGATTGCGAATGGCCGCCTTCTCCCACCGGATGCACGAACAGCGAGACGGCAATCGGGATGAACAGAATTGCAAGCAATGGGACAGTGCGCGTCGCCGCTTCAAAAATCCGGCGGACGACTAAGCCCCAGCCGCCGCCCGACAGATGATGCAGCATCATGATCGCAAGGCTGCCGATGGCGATGCCGCACCAGAAGACGAAGCCCACCAGATACGAGCGGAAGAATCTGGCCGGGCCGCCCGTCAGGAACGCGAGGGCGACGGCCAGCAGCAAGCCGACGACGCCGACGATCAAGGCCGTGCGCTGGTAGCTATCGACGACGGGCGGCGGATTGTAATTCGCTTCCGTGGCTGCCATTACTGGTGTGCTCCTCCCGGCGGCGTCTGCCCGTTGCCGTGCGGCGGCTGTGCCGCTCCGCCGCTCTGCAAGCTGTTTCGCTTGTCAGCCGGCACGTCTTCGATTTTCGCGCGCTGGCTCAGTTGCAAAGCGCGAACATAGGCGATGATGCGCCAGCGATCTTCCGGTGGGATCATTGAGGCGTAATCGGGCATCGCGCCCCAGCCGTTGGTGATCACATCGAAGAGGTGTGCGGATGAAGAGTTGTTTTCCAGCAACTGCTCGCTGTGAAATGATGGCGGCTTGCGGAAGCCGCGCCGCACTACCATCCCGTCGCCCTCGCCCGTCATCCCGTGGCACATCACGCAGAAGGCATTGAACCGCTCCTGCCCGCGCCGCAAGTCGGCCTCGGTGATTTGGAACGGCCACACGTCCGGCCCTGCTGTCGCCGAGTTCGCGCCCGCTGCTCCGGGCGTCTGCCCCGGCGGACGCTGCACCGCCGCTGCGCCCGGCACGCCGCCCGCTGTATTGCCGCGCACATTCACGTCGCCCGTCAACTGCGCTCCCGTCGTACCGCTTGAGTTCAAATTCGGATTGCCCGTCGGCACGCCGCCCGTCGTCGCCCCGGCGGCCGGCGTCACTTGCCCCACGCCACCGCCGCCAGTCTGCCCTGCTCCCGGCTGTCCCGTGTAAAGCAACGTGTTCTCCCGCAAATGGCCGCGCGCCACCGTGCCGGCAATCAACGGGCGCGACGACTGTCCATCCGCGAAAAACTTCCCATCGCTCGCCTCATACGCTTCATATCGCGGCTGATCCTGCATGTCTTGGCGACAGCCTGCGGCGAGTAAGCAGTAAGCAGTAAGCAGTAAGCAGTAAAAGAAGGCGCGACGGCGCACCAAATATGACAGCATTCCGCCTGCCCGCTGCCCGCTGCCTACTGCCTTCTGCCTTCTGCTCTTTTCAGTGCTGGACATCCGTCACCTCACGAGGGCCGAGACTGTTCAGGAAAGCGCGGGTCGCGTCGCGGTCGAATTTGGGATCGAGCGACTCGACGAGAACGAAGAAGCGGTCGCGCGAGGCGAGCGCGAAATTCGGCGTGTTAAAAACCGGATGGTACGGCTCCGGCAGGCCGTTCAAGGCCAGCATCCCGAAGACCGCGGCAAGCGCCGCGCCGAGGATCGTCAACTCGAACGTCACGGGGATGAAGGCCGGCCAACTGTGCAAAGGCTTGCCGCCGACGTTGAGCGGATAGTTGATGACGTGGACGTAATACTGCATGAAATACCCGCCCAAGCCACCAAGCACGCCACCGATCAAAACGATGAGCGGCATCTTCGTCGAATGCACGCCGATGGCTTCCGAGAGTGCCTCAACCGGGTACGGCGAAAAAGCATCGATGCGCCGGTAGCCTGCCTCATAAACGCGCTCGGCGGCCGCCACCGCGTCCGTCGGATTATCGAACTCGGCCATCAAGCCGTAAGTCGGCGGTCGTGTCGATTTCTTCATAACTTCACTTCAGAGGTCAGAGGTGAGAGGTCAGAGGTCAGAAGCAATCAGTTTCATACTGACCTCTCACCTCTGACCTCTGACCTCTGTTCTTAATCTTCCTTCGCCATTTCCGCCTGCGGCAGAATCGTCCGCATCTCGAAGATCGAGATGATCGGCAGGAAACGGACGAAGAGGAACAGCAGCGTGAAGAACAGACCAATCGTGCCGATGAACATCGACCAGTCGAAAATGGTCGGCGAATACATCGCCCACGACGACGGCAAAAAGTCGCGGTGCAAACTCGTCACCAGAATGACGAAGCGCTCCAGCCACATTCCGACGCTAACAACCATCGAGATGGCGAACAAGGCAAACGTGCTGTGGCGCACGCGCTTTGACCAGAGAATCTGCGGGACCATGACGTTGCAGAAAATGAGCGCCCAGTAAGACCACGCATAGGGGCCGGTCATGCGATTTAAGATCATGAACTGCTCGTAAGTGTTCTGGCTATACCACGCCATGAACGCCTCGACCATGTAGCCGTAGGCCACGATCAAGCCGGTGGCGAGCATGATCTTCGCCATGTTCCGCAGGTGGCGGTGCGTGATGAAATCTTCGAGGCCGAAGAACTTCCGCAGCGGAATGGTCAAGGTCAGCACCATCGCGAAGCCGGCGTAGATCGCGCCCGCGACGAAGTAGGGCGGGAAGATCGTGGCGTGCCAGCCGGGTATCACCGCGACCGCGAAATCGAGCGAGACGATGGTGTGGACGGAGAGCACGAGCGGCGTCGCGAGTCCGGCCAGCAGCAAATAAGTCGCCTCGTAACGCGCCCAGTGCTTGGCCGAGCCGCGCCAGCCGAGCGCCAGCATTCCGTACACGACCTTGCCGAACTTGCCTTTCGCGCGGTCGCGCAAAGTCGCGAAGTCTGGAATCAAGCCGACAAACCAGAAGAGGGCCGAGACGCTGCCATAAGTCGAGACGGCGAACACATCCCACAGCAAGGGGCTGCGGAATTGCGGCCACATGCCCATCGTGTTCGGGTAGGGGAACAGCCAGTAGGCCGCGAGCCACGGGCGGCCGGTGTGCAAGAGCGGGAACATCACCGCGCAGGAGACGGCGAAAAGCGTCATCGCTTCGGCGAAGCGGTTGATCGACGTGCGCCACTCTTGCCGCAAGAGCAAGAGGATCGCCGAGATCAGCGTGCCCGCGTGGCCGATGCCGATCCACCAGACGAAGTTGATGATATCGAACGCCCAGCCCACGGGGACGTTGTTGCCCCAGATGCCGATGCCGGTCATCAAGAGGTAAGCGATTGTGAACATCAACACGTTGGCGACGGCGAACGAGAGCGTGAACCCGAGGAACCATCCAATGGGCGTCCGCTTCCGCAGCGCCAGCGCGCTGATCTTGTCCGTCACCGAGCCGAACGTGTGCCCCGGCTCGATCACGTTCGGAGTCAGATGAATGTCGTCGTGCGGCTGTTCGACTTTTTGCATATCTTCCTCAGAGCGGGTGTCTGGTCTAAGTTTTGAGATTTGAAGTTGGCGGTCGAAATGGACCGCTTCAAATCTCAAATCTCAAATTTGAAATTTCAAACCTCAACCTCTAAACCGCCCCAATTTCCGGATTCGGGTTTCGCACCGACGCGAGATAGACGGTGCGTGGTCGGGTGTTCAGGTCGGCCAAGAGATCGTAGCGGCGCGCTTCCCCGTGCAGTTTGTGAACGCGGCTGTTCGCGTCGTTCAGATTGCCGAAGACGATGGCCGAGGTCGGGCAC
>JACCRA010000577.1 GCA_013813825.1 Pyrinomonadaceae bacterium
TCCAGTAATAGTCGTCGTCAAACCCAGACTGCAACAGCGAATCCTGCAACGCCTCCATCAGATCGCCGAGGCTGACGCCCGACACGTCGAAGCCGTTGAATTTGGAATAGCGAATGAATTTCATGAGTTGAACCAATCAGGCTAAAGAGTAAACAACCTGCGCTCGACAGTAACTTCCTTAACTCGCTTGAATGTCATTTCGGCGTACTCAGGGATAAGCTCAAGGCCAAGAAAATGGCGCTCAAGCCGTCGGGCCACGATAGCAGTTGTACCTGAACCCATAAACGGGTCCAGCACTAAATCACCAGCGGAGGTGCCTGCCAGAATGCAGCATTCAACCAATGGCTCTGGGAAGACGGCAAAGTGCGTCCCGCGAAACTTCCCCAACGGGATATTCCACACAGTCCGTTTGTTGCGTCCCAGAGGATGAAATGCCTGATCCCAACGTGAATTATGAAGATTCGGATTGCCTTTGTTTTTGCCTCGTTCCGGCGTTCCCTCACGCTTCCCGAAATGATTGCGACCGCCTTTCATCTTAGACTCGGCAGTAAATGTCACGTGCGGTTCACGGATGGCGTCAGCGTTGTAAAAGTAATCGCTTGATTTCGCCAATAAGAAAAGATGCTCGTGCGCGGTCGTCGGTCTGTTTTTGACCGACGAGGGCATTGCGTTAGGTTTATGCCAAATGATTTCACTGCGGAGCAGCCAGCCGGCATCTTGTAGCCCGAGAGCTACACGCCAAGGAATCCCGACGAGCTGTCCGTCACGGTAGGTATCTCCCAAATTGAGCCAGAGCGTCCCGGCCGGATGCAACACACGCCGCAATTCATCGAAGAGGGCGACCATTCTTTGCACATAGACTTGTGGCTCATTCTCGCGGCCTAATTCAAGTTCACGCAAATGACCGTTCTCAGAATATTCCCGGTGGCCGAAATAAGGGGGGCTGGTGATCATGCACTTCACGAAATCTGGCGGAAGTCTCCGAGCCAGTTCCAAGCTATCGCCGACGAGAACCACGTCCACAAGAGAGGCCGCCGTTAAGCTGTCCTGCGGGAAATTTTGATTTCGAGTACTAAAACGCGCAACCATTTCACTCTCCTCTATTCGCCAACGGCTTTGGGAATGATAGCGCCATCCAGCACGGCTGCGATAAATCGGTTCAATCGTTCCTGCTCTTCATCGTTAAACTCACTCCATTCGCTTGGACTGACAGCAAAGAGAGCTACATGATCAACCTGTTGACGTAACACTTCGGCTTCTCTACTCGACCAATTCCTTGCCGCAATGACGACTACTAGATAATCATCCGCATTATCATGCCGGGCAGCGTTAATCGCCGCTCTAATATCTCTAGTGAAGAGGTGCGCGTGTCCGCCGCCTTCAGTTTCGCGTGTCTTAATGGGAACTAGAACCCTGCAAAGACGTTGTCCATCTTTGTCCAATAAGTTGGCGCTGACATCGAAACTTTCGGCGCCGACCATCACTTGCTTGTCGGCTATCTCCACGCCGGCAAAGATACCGTAATTCGACTGTGCGGCGAAATAAGTTTGAAATGCAGCCAGCAAAGCAGTGCGGACGATAGCTTCCTTTTCGTGTCCTTTGAGACTTCTTCTCGAACCCTCAAGACGATCTGTGATCACCTCGCGCACAGCTACCCAAGAAAAAGTTTTGACGTTCGATCTGTATTTACAAATCAACGCAGCGAGCGCGTCTATTTCAAGCTCGGTCCGATTTCGCCGTGAATTCTTCACCATCCGCCCGATCAAAGGAGCCAGCCGTTGCTGTGGAGCATCCCGGATGAGCCATGAGAAGAAATAATAACAAGCCTTTGAGTGCTGGTAACTGCGCCCCACCCCATCGAAAAGTAAGGGCAGGCCGTCAACCTGCTTCGCTCTGTAACAATCGGCAATCGCTTTTCTGATCTCTTTCCGGGAAGCGGATTGGAGAAGCTGTTCGAGCGTCTCCCTGCGAGAGAGTACGTTTTGAAACCGCTCTTCTACCCATTCGTAGAATGCCTCTGCTTGATCAGCCAGATTCGTCAACTCGACTAATCTTGAGTGTGTGATGTCCACACCTTCTAGGATCAGTAGCGTCATAAAGTAGTCAGCATCTAACTGTAACGTCCCGTCTCCGTCAGGTCATCATAGATCATCCCGCGCCGATCCTTCTTCGCCTTCGTGGCGGCGGTGTAGCCGCCTTCTTCGTTGCGGCTGATTTTGTTTTGGGCATAGAGACCTTCGAGGGCGAACTCGCAGGCGGCGATTAGTTCGCCTTCCTGCTCACGCTTGAAGTCGAAGGGGATCAGAACGGTCTCGATCAGTTCGGGGACGGCTTCAAGAAGCATGACGCACTCTTGGTCAGAAGCGGTGTCGGCGAGGCGGAGAGTGTTACCTTCGTCAAACCAGCGGACGGCGCGGGTGAAGTCGATGCCGACGAAGTAGCCCTCGAAGATTTCGCCGGCGGCGCGCTTGATCAGGTCTCTGGCGATCTTGGCCGCGCCGATTTGCTCGCCTTCGTATTCGAGTTCCATCTTGCCGGTCATCGACGGCGTGGCGGCGTAGATGTCCGAGATGCGCGCGCACGTCTCTTCCTCGCCGGTTAGCAAAGCGCGGCGTTCGGCGTTCGAGACGGCAGACTCCGTGACGGTGATCGGCAGACGCTGCGAAACGCCGGAACGCTTATCAATCCGCTGATCGTCGCGCGCTTCAAATGCGATCTGCTCGATCAGTTCGCGGATGAAATCAGGAACGCGCAAAGCGGCGTCGAAGCCTTCGCGCTGGGTCCAAGCTTCTTGCTTCGTGATCTCGACGCCGAGTTGTAGTTCGGTCGGGTAGTGCGTCGTGACTTCCGCGCCGATGCGGTCTTTCAAGGGCGTGATGATCTTGCCGCGCGCGGTGTAGTCTTCGGGGTTGGCGGAGAAAACGAGCATCACGTCCAAAGGCAGACGCACGGGGTAGCCCTTAATCTGCACGTCGCCCTCTTGCATGATGTTGAAGAGGCCGACCTGAATCTTACCCGCCAGGTCGGGCAATTCGTTAATGGCGAAGAGGCCGCGGTTGGCGCGCGGCAGCAGGCCGTAGTGAATCGTCAACTCGTCGCTCAAGAGATGCCCGCCCTTCGCGGCCTTGATCGGATCGACATCGCCGATGATGTCGGCGATGGTCACGTCGGGCGTCGCCAGCTTCTCGACGAAGCGCGCGTCGCGCCCGATCCACACGATGGGCGTCTCGTCACCCATCGCTTCGACGAGTTGACGGCCGTAGGCGCTGATCGGATGAAACGGATCGTCGTTGACCTCCGAGCCGGCGATGGCCGGGATCGACTCGTCCAATAGCTCGGTCAGTTGACGGATGATGCGGCTCTTGGCCTGCCCGCGCAGGCCGAGCAGGATCAGATTGTGGCGCGCGAGGATGGCGTTTGTAATCTGCGGCACGACCGTCTCATCGTAGCCGACGATGCCGGGGAAAAGCCGTTCGCCGGCGCGGAGTTTTTTAATGAGGTTCGCGCGCAACTCGTCCTTGACGGAGCGCACGTGGTAGTTCTGTTTCTTTAGTTCGCCAAGTGTTTTTGCTTGTGCCATTGATCAAAGACCCGTTCCTTGTTAATTATTCCATGCGGCTGCGGCCGCAGAAGACATGACCTGATTTACTTTTCTTCACGCCGGGTGGTAACTGTTCTCACCGGCACGCCTCACTAACTTGTCAGCTTCCAACTTTTCCAGATGCGCCAGCACGGCGCGTTCGGCCATCGGGCGCGCTTTTGGATGTACGTCGGTATAGACTCGCGCGACGATCTCTGGCGGCGTCGTCGCGCCCGCGCGGACGGCATTGAGGATGTTCGCTTCGCGCTCCAGACGGTGCGCGATGTACTCCTCGATCTTCGCGCGAGGGTTGCCGACCGCCGGGCCGTGGCCGCCGAGGATGACGGAGACGTTGGGCAGCAACGTCTGGTAGCGTCCGAGCGTGTGCAGGTAATCGCGCATATTGCCTTCGGGCGGATCAATCAGCACGGAGCCGAGGCCGACGATGTTGTCGCCGGTGACGAGCACGCCCGTCCGCTCTTCGTAAAAGCTGAGATGCCCGCGTGTGTGGCCGGGCGTGTGCAGGGCGCGCAGAGCGAGCGGTGGCTCGCCGGCCAACTCGATGATGTCGCCTTCTTCGATGAAGCGATCCACGCGCACTTTGCCTTCGAGCATCTCCGCCGTCAAACGGTGCGCGGCGACGGGGACGCGCCCGCCGCCGAGGTGTTTGGCGAGAGCATCGACGCCGCCGACGTGATCCGGGTGATGATGCGTCAGAACGATCTCGCGCGGCTCGCGGCCTTCGATTATCAACTCGTCAACACACGCGGCGAGCGCGGCCTGCTCTGCCTCGTCAGGCGACGCGGGATCGATGACGATGAATTCCCGGTGGCCGACGAGATAAGTATTTGTATGCGTCGCGGGCGGCTTCGTCGGCGTGCGGACGGGAAAGCAGATGAAGCCGGGCACGAACTCGATCCGGCGCACGGGTTGGCGGTGCGCCTGCGGCACGCTCAGAAAGCGCGCCACTAAATCATCGGTGACGCCTCCGACGGCCAGAGCTTTCAAAGCGTGCAGCACCGGCGGAGCGACAAGGGCTTCGTAATGCAGCCAACGCTCATAAGCCACACGCGCGCTCGTCCACTCGCCTCGATCAAATTCAGCGGTCAAAACGCGCGGCTCCTGCTTGCGCGGGCAGCGCGCAAGAAAGAACCACGTGTCGAAGCGGCGCGGACTAAACGGTGGCGTCACCCAGCGTCCGGCGAACGTGAAATCGCGCGCGTCGAGGCGTAACCCGTAGTGCGCGAGCAGCGCCGGGAACGGCATTCGCCCGGAAGTTAAATCGTCGAGGACGGAGGCGAGTTGTCCCTTCGTCAGCGTCTCCGCGCCGCGCGCGATGAGCACACTAAGTTCTTCAAACAACTCGCGCGCCGCGCAACTGATCATCGCGGCCGTCTCGGCGTCTTCGCAGTTCTCAACGATTGTTTGTGCGTCCGTCTGGTCACGCTGCCCGCCGGGAAAGGCATAAAAGCCGCCGAGAAAAGCCATCCG
>JACCRA010000482.1 GCA_013813825.1 Pyrinomonadaceae bacterium
TGTTGCGGCAAGCGCCGGAAGTGATCGTCGTCCATCACCCTTTCGCCGCCACGAGCGAAGTCGAGACGCCCGCCGCTTACGAGAATTTCGGCGGGCGCGCTCACCCGCAATCCATCATCGAGCAGCATGGCGCGACACTCGAACTCGTCGATGCGCGCTGGCTCGAAGCAGGCGACTTCACCTTCGCCCTCTACCGCAACCGGACGCCCGCCACTGCAACGGCGCAGCCTGCGACAACCGGCCGGCCAAAGGAGCGCGGCTGAAGATGCGGATCGGCATTTTGGGCGCGGGCGTGGCGGGCTTAAGTTGCGCTTACTTTCTGCGCCGCGAGTTTCCCGACCTCCAAGTCCACGAGGCAAGCGGGCACGTCGGCGGCCTCGCGCGCAGTTTCCGCTGGCACGGCTTCGACTGTGACCTTGCCCCACATCGCCTGTTCACGAGCGACGAGGCGCTCCTGAAAGAGTTGCTCGCGTTGCTGCCGATGAACCGCGTCACCCGCCGCAGTCGCATCTTTCTGCAAGGCGTCTGGATTCGCGATCCGGTCAACGCCGCCGAGATGGTGCTGAAACTTCACCCGGCGCTGAGTCTGAAAATCGTCTGGCACTATCTGTTCCGCCGCCGCTACCACCGGCTTCCGGTTGATAATTTCGAGTCGCTGATTCTCAACAAGTTCGGCTCCGGCCTCAACGAGCTGTTCTTCAAGCCGTACTCGGAGAAACTTTTCGGCATCCCGGCCAGCGAGATTTCCGCCGATTGGGGGCGACGCAAAATCCGCGTCGCCGGTTTGCGCGACATGTGGCGGCGCGACACGAAGCTCTACTTTCAGGATTTCTATTACCCGCGACGCGGCGGCTACGGCGCGATCTGCGAGCGACTCCATGAAGACGTGCGGCCGCTGGTCCGGCTCGACTCAAAGTTGATCGCCGTCTCACAAAGCGACGGCGGCGGAGTTTACCGCTGCGAGTTCGCGACCGTGGAAGGAACACGCATTGAGGAGTTCGACGTGCTCATCTCGACGCTCCCGCTTCCCTTCTTCGCCGGATTGCTCGGCCTCGATCTCCGCCTGCGCTTTCGCCCCGCGAAGATCACTTACCTACTCCTGAACCGCCCGCGCGCCACCGACAATCAATGGTTCTATTTCGCTGACCGCGAGTTCATCATCAACCGCGTCGCCGAGTTCAAAAACTTCGCCGGCGACGAAGCGCCCGCCGACCATACTGTGCTCTGTTGCGAAGTGACGGCGACGGAAGACTACTCGCCCGCGCGCGTCATCGCCGAGTTGGAGCAGGCCGAAGTCCTCGACCGCCGCGAGGTGCTCGACACCAAAATCATCGATCTCCCTTACGCCTACCCGATCTACGATCACAGCTACGACGAGCAGACGCGCCGGGCGCGCGACTTCTTCGCTCAACACCCGCGCATCCACCACGTCGGTCGACAAGCGCAATTCGCTCACCGCGACGTGGACGAGATTTTCGAGGAAGCCAAACTCGTCGCGGGCCGCATCGCCGGGCGTCAGCCACCTTCAACGCCCGACAACGCCTGACGAAACTTTGTGGCGGAATCAGTCGCGGGAGACACCGGCCGCAAGCCCGCGCGTCAGCAAGGGCGTCGTGTCCGCGCCCCTTCCTCACGGTCGGGCTTTGTAATCCTGTCGTAAGCCACGCGGATCGCGGTCATGTGCGCGGCGAGGTCGCCGGTCAGCACGGCGGGCGAGTCGTGCCCGGCGAGGCGGGCGAGATCGCGCAGCAGTGGGTGATCGGGGGCGGCGGGCAGGTGCGACGAGCGGCCGGCGATGAGACGGAGGAAGTGATCGAGCCGACGCAGTAGCGCGTAGCCGTCGGACAGAGCGCGGTAATCTTCTTCGGTTACGGAGCCGGCGCGGCGCAGGCGTTCGAGTGTGGTGGGCGTCGAGCGGTCGTCGCCTTCGTCGCGCACGTCGTCGCGCAGTTGGAGGTAGCGGGTCGCGAAGTAGACGTCGAGCATCCCGCCCGCGCCGAACTTGATGTCAGTGTAGCGCGCCCCCCGCCCCGCCCCGCGCTCGCGTTCGAGCCGCTCGCGGACGCGGCGCGTTTCCTGTCGCAGTTCTTCAGGGTCGGCCGCCAGCGCCCGCTCGTGAATCAGGCGGCGCGCTTCGCGCTCCACAATTGTGCCGAGTTCAAGGTCGCCGCCCGCCGCGCGGAGTTTGACGTAGGCGAGCCACTCCCAGACGTTGGTGCTATCGCGTAAGTAATTGAGAAACGACTGCGAGCCGCGCACCAGCGGGCCGTTCCGACCGTCGGGACGAAGACGCAGATCGACGCGGTAGAGATAGCCATCGCGCGTCAGGCTGGAGAGCGCCGTGGTCATCAACTCCGCGATGCGCGCGTAGGCTTCGTCGTGCGTGTGCCTGGCGAGCGGCGAGGGGACCAGTGGATCGTAGATGAGGACGAGGTCGAGATCGGAGCCGTAGTCCATGCCGCCGCTTCCCAAACGGCCGAGGCCGAAGACGGCAAGGCGCGGCCCGGCCGCGAGCTTTCCGTAACGCCGCGCCAGCTCGCGCCGCGCGATGAGGTACGCCGCGTTGATAGCGGCAGTTGCCAGCGCGGTCTGAAATTCGTTTGACTCGCGCAGCGTCATCTCGCCCGCCGCGTCGCGCGTCCCGCGCTCTAACAGCAACTGCGCCCACGCGCGCCGCAACGCGCACAATTCCGCGCCATAAGTTTTCTCTCGATCAATGGCGGCGCGTAGCATCGCGCGATAGTCGCGCTCCACGGCGATGGTATCGGCGTTCTCGCGCCCTTGTGTGAGAACTTCGAGCAGCGCCGGACTACTCTCGATCATCTCGCCGAACAATTCCGACGCTCCGCACAGGCGGACGAGCGCGCGCAGGTCTGTTTCCGTCAGCGTTATTTGTAAATTCGATTTACCGAGCGAGGCCGCGACGCGCGCCGTCAAGGTCGCGGCGCGGCGCGCATTGAGCGACTGTTGCGCCGCCGCGCGCAGCAGTTTGAAGATTTGCTCGACGCGCACCGCCGCCACATCATCCGCGTGTTCCCAGTCAAAGCGCGGAGCGAGCAGCGCCGCCGCCGCGCGCCAAGCCGCCGTCTCGGCGTCGGCCTCAACGCCAAATTCTGGTCGCGCCGCCGTCGCTGCCGCGCGAAGCTGCGACTCTCCGGCTGCCAGTGGGTTTTCCATTCCGCGCCGTGGCACGTCGCCCGGCGTGGTGGCGGTAGCATTCCCGAAAACTCGCGCGAAGGCCGCTCGCACGCTGGCGACGTGATGCTCAAGCGCATGATCGAAAGACGCGAGCGCGTTCATCTCACCGGCGAAGCCCATCCGCCGCGCGACAAGCGCACGCTTTTGCGGATCATCGGGGAGGACGTGCGTTTGCAAGCCATGCTCCATTTGCAGGCGGTGTTCGAGGCAGCGGAGGAACGCATAAGCGTCTGAGAGATCAGCGCGCTCGGCCTCCGTGACGAGCACGCGGTCGGCGAGGCGTCCGAGGCTGACGAGGGTGTGCGGCGCGTGTTGCAGCCAAGTGTCATGCGCGCCGTGCGCGAGTTGGAGCGCCTGCGCGATGAATTCAATTTCACGAATGCCGCCGCGCCCGAGCTTGACGTTGAAGCCGCGCGCGTCACGCTCGTGCTGACTGTCGATCTTCTGCTTGGCGAGCCGCACGTTCAGGAGCGCCTGCTCGATTGAACTGGCCTGAGTGTAAATGCGCCCGCGCACGCCATCGGCGAAGCGTGCGTACAGCGCCGCGTCGCCGGCCGCAGCGCGGGCGCGAATTAGAGCTTGCAGTTCCCAAGCCTGCGCTGTCTGTTGGTAATAACGTAGAGCTTCCGCCAGCGAACAACTGAGCGCGCCATCGCGGCCGTGCGGGCGCAAGCGCAAGTCCACGCGATAAGCCGCGCCCTCGCCCGCCGGCCGCCCCGTTAGCTGCGCGATTTTTTCGGCCAGCTTGTTGAAATACTCGCGGTTGGAAGTCGCTCCGCGCTCGCCCGCGCCGGAAGTCTCGCCGTCGTCCGAGTAGAGGAACAGCAGATCGATGTCCGAGGCATAGTTCAACTCGCGCGATCCGAGTTTGCCGAGCGCGACGACGCAAAAGGTCGCCGCCGTAGTGCGCCCGCGCTCGTCGGCCGCGAGCGGCGCGCCGTGGCGGTTGTCCAACTCCTGTCTGGCGAGATCGAGCGCGTAGGCCAGAATGGCGTCGGCCAGATTCGAGAGTTGCTCGGTGGTCTCGACGACGGAATGCAGGCGGCGAATGTCGTGCAGGTAAATTCCCAATAGCTCGCGCCGGCGAAAACGCGAGAGCAACACGGCGGGCGACACTTGCGTGTGCGTCAGGGCGAAGCGCGCCAACGACTCGCCGAACGCTTCCGCCGTCCGCACCTGTGTGTCCGCCCGCTCGCGCGCCAGCCACGCCACATGTTCGGGCTGTTGTTGGAGCGTCGTGGCGAGGAGCGGACTCCACGCCGCGAGCGCCAGCACGTCCGAGAGTAGCGCCGCATCACGCGCCAATTGCCGCGCCGCGCGCGGGTGCTCCGCGACGAACTGCTCGTGGAAGAAGCGCGCACTTTCAGGATCAGGCAAGTTGCGCATCAGAGAGCGCGTCTGCTCGTTGATAGGCGGCGCGATGTTGTTAGGGTTGCGGCTCAACTTTTATCCGGCTGTTAGTTCCATGAAATCAGCTTGAGACGGAGGACGAAAGTGGATTGTAACAGCGAACGGGCGGTCAAGCGGCAGGAGAATTCCCCCTGACATCCAGGCGATGCGCGAAGGGTGACTATCCCGAAAGCAGTTTCATTCAGCGAAATGCCATGCCCGGCATCCGCATTGACGAGTGCGCCGTCAGCTTCCATCAAGGGTCTCGGCAAGCGGCGAAGTCGGCCGGCGGCGGCTGCTAAATGTCAATCAGGGCAGGCATTTGGCGAAAAAAATAGTTTTTGACCGCCCCGCTGTTTTCTGTTACATTGCGGGCTTAGTTTTCCAACCTTGAATCAGTCCACTAAAACCCGAACGACTAGAGCGGCGGCGGTCACTACAAGTCGCAGGCGGACACACGTACAGTCAGGGAGGCAGGAGACCGGAAGTTGACGACGGCCATTGAACAGACGCTTGAGACCTACGGCATTGAAAACTGGGGGGCTGGCTACTTTAGCATCAACCGGAAAGGTCATTTGGTTGTCCACCCTTCCGAGTCAGACACCAAGTCCGCCGCCGACGTTAAAGAGATTATCGAAGACCTCGCCCGGCGCGGCATTTACACGCCCGTCTTGTTGCGCTTTCCACAACTCGTGACCGCGCAAATCCGCAAGCTGCAACGCGCTTTCCGCAACTCGATACGCGAATTTGAGTATCAGGGGACGCACATGTGCGTCTATCCGATGAAGGTCAACCAGCACCGGGCCGTGGTCGAAGAATATTTGCGCGAAGGCTCGCGCTACGACTTCGGACTTGAGGCCGGCTCGAAGGCCGAACTGTACGCCGCGCTCGGAATGGAGCAGTCGGCGGACAGTCTGCTGGTTTTGAATGGTTTCAAAGACGAGGAGTTTATCGAGTTGGCCTTCGTCGGCGCGCGCGCCGGCAAGCGTGTCGTGATCGTGATCGAGAAGATGAGCGAGTTGGACCATATCCTGCGGCTCATTGAGCGTTACGAGGGCGGCACGATGCCGATCATCGGGCTGCGCGTCAAGCTCTACTCGAAGGGATCGGGGCGGTGGGAGAAATCAGGCGGCGAGGCGGCGAAGTTCGGGCTGACGACGACCGAGATGCTCGAAGTGATTCACCGCTTACAGGAAGAAAATCGCATCGACATGCTGCGTCTGCTGCACTTCCACATCGGCTCGCAACTGACCGACATCAAGCGCATCAAGAACGCGATGAAAGAAGCGGCGCGCGTCTATGCGAAGATTTATCAGATGAAGGTGCCAATTGAACTGCTCGACGTTGGCGGCGGCATGGCCGTCGATTACGACGGCTCGAAGACGGCCTTCGACTCTTCCGCTAACTACAATGCGCAGGAATTCGCCAACGACGTGATCTACACGATCAAGCAGGTCTGCGATGATGAGAACGTCCCGCACCCGACCGTTATTCAAGAGTCGGGCCGCTACATCTCAGCCTATCATTCGATGCTCGTCACCAATGTGCAAGAAGAGATCGAGACCGTCGTCGAGGACAGCCACCGGCCCATCGTGATCGGCGGCGACGATCCGCAAGTCGTGATCGAGCTGGGCGACTTACGCGAGACGATCAGTGCCAAGAACTACCGCGAGTATTATCACGACGCACTGGAACACCGCGACGAATTGTTCACCCTCTTCAACCTCGGCCTGATCTCGCTGGAAGATCGAGCGAAAGGCGAAGTGCTGTTTTGGGATGTGTGCGAGAGCGCGGACAAGCACGCCCAACAATCCGAGTACGTCTCGGAAGAGTTCGATGATTTGCGGCGGCTCTCGCGCGCCAAGTATCTAACCAACTTCTCGGTTTTCCGCTCCGCGCCGGATCACTGGGCGCTCGATCAGTTGTTCCCGATCATCCCGATCCACAAGTTGAACAAGAAGCCAACCGCCTATGCGACGCTCTGCGACATCACCTGCGACTCGGACGGCGTGGT